>CATZYB010000090.1 GCA_958426095.1 uncultured Lachnospiraceae bacterium | reverse complement strand
ATTACCATTCCAGAGGACACCTCAATAAAATCTATCCCACGCTTTTCAAGCTCCTTGCAGACAAAAATAGATTCTTCCGGTTTGATAGAATTTTCATTCAAATCACTAAATGGAAATTTTACTCCTATGATAAAGTCATCTCCGACGGCTCGTCTAATTGCGTCATACACTTCAAATAAAATTCTGGCGCGATTTTCTATTTTTCCACCATATTCATCTGTACGATAATTCGTAGAAGGCGAAAGGAAAGAGTTTATCAAGTAGCCATGCGCCCCATGAATTTGTACTCCATCAACTCCGGCCTCTTTACATCGCAATGCAGAAGTGGCAAAATCCACAGCAACCTTATGTAATTCGTCTTTTGTTGCTTCGTGATAAATGCAGTTTTCGGAAACTTTTTTTTCGCATACGGCAAATTTGTCATAATCATCTGCGGTACTTGTCTTTCCTCCACAGTGCTGCAACTGAACAATAATCTTTCCACCTTTTTCGTGTACTGTATTGGCGATATTGCTCATGTCAATGACATAATTGTCATACTCGGTATTGACCATAATCGGGGCAACAGAACCAGATGCACTTACCGCGTGCATTCCTGTAATAATCAGACCGGCCCCACCGTCTGCAAGTGCTAAGTAACGCTCTTTGATTTTTTCGGTGATTTTTCCATTATCCGCACCATATTCAAACATGGCACTTGCTACAAGCCGATTAGAAATCTGTGCGTTTCCTACTTGAAAAGGTGTGTACATGATTGTTGACATAACATAATCCTCCTAAATATAAATGTTGTATATACATCAAAAGGAGAAAATTATTCACCTTTTGTGTAGTACATATTAAAAATTGCGTCTGCAATATGCTGTGCTTTCCCGTTATATACCTCAACTAACATTGTGGAAATAGTACGCCCGTTTTTCCTTTCATTGATACTTGCTGTTAGAACATCACCAGACAGAGCAGGACGGTAAAAATGTATTGTACTGTCTATAGTAACAGCCCATTTCTTTTGAAAGGCAATATAAGTACCAACAGCGCTATCGCATAACGAAAACAATACGCCTCCATGAACAGTTCCTTTTGGATTAAGCAGTTGTTCTGTTATCTTTAATTTTAATGAAAAGCGACCTTGCTCATCAATATACGCTGTATGCAAATCCAGTAAATTATGCAATCCACCCGTGCCGGGTTCCAGATTAAAGATTTCCTCAATCGTCATATCCTATCATATCCTTTCTTTTTGCTGTATGTGTCTATGCGCTAAAAATTATAATTCTTGCAAAATTGTCAACATATTTTCAAAATTTAGCAACTGCGATTCCGTGAATTTAGACTCAAACTGATGTTGCGCTATTTCCCACAAACCGGCAGCTTCTTTGCATACAGAAACGCCTTGGTCTGTGAGTTCTAAGACACTATCTCTTGCGCCAGACGCTTTCTGGTCTGTAATATAACCGGTCTGAATAAGCGGCTTCAAACTTCGCGCAAGTGTAGAACGGTCAAGCAACGTGGCTTCCGATAATTCACGCACATTACACCCACTATGCTCAGAAATAGCCCGGAGCAAAGAATATTGTCTTACTGTTACACCAGAAGGTGCAAGGATATTATCATAAAAGTGGATTACATTTTCAGCACTTCTCCGCATTTTTAAACAGTGACATACAGTATTATCTATTCTCTTGCCCAAACGTCTAATCCTCCTGATTTATGATGTATATACATCATAAATTGAAAAATTAATCTTGTCAAGTCCTGTTAAAATTTTTTCTTAAATTTTTCTAAATTCTTTGGCAAAACCGCTATGTGCGGTGTTGTAGGGAGTGAAAGAAAAAATATCACAAAGTGGGCAGAAATGCCGCTTGCAAACGTCTTGTTAGCGAAAGGGGGCTACTCATGGAAAACAGGAAACGAAACGTACAAATCATTATTCGGGTAACAGAGGAAGAACGGGCGTTGATTGAGAAAAAAATGCAGCAGATACCGACGCTCAATCTCTCCGCCTATGCCCGGAAAATGCTCATTGACGGGTACATCATCACGCTTGATTTACAGGAAGTCAAAGGGCATACGGCGCAGCTTCAAAAAATTGGAGTGAACGTCAACCAGATTGCAAAGCGTATCAACGAAACAGGGCGGATTTACGCTGACGACATGGACGAGATTAAGCGCGTCGTGGAAGAAGTCTGGCGGCTGGAACGGCGGCTGTTATTGCAATTCAAGGGCTTGACAAAATGAGGGTTTGGGAAACTTCCCAACAAGCAAAATGCTCCGGCGGCAGTCGGGCATTTTACGAGAACGGCTATCCGTTCTCTATGCTTGCTATTCAGTTTTATCTTTGGAAAGGACGGGAAAGGAATGGAAAGGAAACGAAAAATCAAGGACGGGCATATCGTAGTGGAAAATCCGCTGTTTCAAGAATTGCCCCAACATGAAGTAACGATAAAATCCGGCAGAACGCTCTACCGTTTTACAGGCAGCTATGACGGAGAAAGGAGCCTGCCCCACAAGGTTTTACATCTTATGGAGCAGGAACAGGGCAAAAAAGATGTTGATTAAAAATACAGGAGCCGATACAATAGGGACAAGCAATCCTGTATTGGCAGACTGCCCGCCGATGAAAGGAGCAGAAACTATGTTAAGGCAGTCTGACAAAATTACCGCCCTCTATTGCCGCTTATCGCGCGACGACGAATTACAGGGCGACAGCAACAGCATTGTTAATCAAAAAGCGATTTTAAGCAAATACGCAAAAGAAAATCATTTCTCAAATACTGCGTTTTTCGTGGACGACGGATACTCTGGAACAAACTTCAACCGTCCGAGTTGGAGCGAACTTCTGGAACGGATCGAAAACGGAGAAGTGTCAACGCTGATTGTCAAGGATATGTCGCGACTTGGACGTGATTATCTGAAAGTAGGTTTTTATACCGAAGTCCTGTTCGTGGAAAAGGGTGTGCGGTTTATTGCTATCAACAATGGCATAGACAGCGCAAACCAACAGGACAGCGACTTTACCCCCTTTTTGAATATCATCAACGAATGGTACGCAAAAGATACAAGCAAAAAAATCCGCGCTGTGATGAAGTCAAAAGGAGAAGCAGGAGAGCACCTCTGCACAAACCCGCCCTATGGCTACATGAAAGACCCAGACAACAAGAAACGGTGGATTGTGGACGGTGAAGCCGCCGAAGTAGTCAAGCGGATATTCGCCCTTTGTCTGGACGGTTACGGACCGTCGCAGATTGCCCGTATTCTGAAAGAGGATAAAGTCATAACGCCGACAATCCATTTTCAACAGACAGGTAGGGCAACGAGGAACGCACCGCCGGACAATCTTTATGATTGGGATAACAAGACAGTAGCAGGCATTTTGGAGCGTCCAGAATATCAAGGGCATACGGTAAACTTCAAGACCTATAAGCAGTCCTACAAGAGCAAGAAAACCTGTTACAATCCAGAGGAAAAATGGCTTGTGTTTGAGAATACCCACGAAGCAATCATTGACGCTGACACATGGGCGCGGGTGCAGGAATTGCGGAAGAACAAACGCCGCCCGACGAGGACAGGAAAGACAAATATGTTTTCCGGCATTGTGCGCTGCGCCGATTGCGGTGAAAAGCTGTATTACTGCACAAGCAAGAACTTTGAAGCAAGACAAGACCACTTTGTCTGCTCTACTTCAAGGCTCAAGGGGAAAGAGGTCTGCTCTACTCATTTTGTTCGCGCCGTTGTCTTGGAACAGGGCGTACTCGCCCACATGAAATTGACGATTGCCTGTGTCGCTAACCATGAAGAACAATTCCGAAAAGCTATGGGCGCAAAGCAGAAAGCTGAAGCGAAAAGGGAACTGGCGGCAAAGCGGAGGCAACTGACGCAAGCAGAACGGCGGATAGAGGAACTTGACCGATTATTCAAGCGTATTTACGAGGACAACGCCAACGGGAAATTATCTGACAGCAGATTTCAAATGCTCTCCGACGATTACGAACAGGAGCAGGAAGAACTGCGGGAAAAGCTGTTGCGATTGAACGAAGAAATAAACGAACAGGAAGAACAAGCAGAGAACATTGACAGGTTCATCAGCAAAGTACGGAAGTATCTGGACTTGGACGAATTAACGCCCGCAGTCTTAAATGACATGGTAAAAGCGGTGTACGTCCACGCGCCGGATAAGTCAAAGGGGCATAGGGAACAGCAGATTGACATTTCTTATGACCTTGTGGGAATACTCCCCGCGTCTTTGCTGAATGACCTGCAAAATGGAGAAACGGCATAGCCCGCAAGCTACGCCGTTTCCCGAAACATTTCTAATACTGTCTTATGAGTGCCACCCTTTCGGACAACCCTTTTTTAATGGAGGCAGAAACTTCTACTCTGTAATATGACAGTCAAATACATTTTTCTGCAATAACTTTTTACCCTCGATCAGGCGGCTCATCGGGGTTCCTGGTGTGTACTCCAGAATAAATTCACAGGTTCCCGGTACTTCCCGCATCGCCTCGTAAATCCCATCCCATTCCATTGTTCCATCACCGATCGGAAGATGCTGATCCGAGTTGCCGTTATTATCATGAATATGTAAACCGCAAAGTCTTGGCGCCACTCTTCGGATCAATGCCGGAATATCCCAGCCATTAATATTGGCATGTCCAACATCGATCAGGTATCCAACCGTTTCATCAACGCCATCCAATGCACAGGCATATTCGTCAAAACTGAACAGAGACTGACCATGGTATCCCACATTTTCAAAAGCGATCTTCAGCCCTAAAGACTTTGCAATTTCTGCAATTTTTCCAGTCAGTTCCAGGGCTCTGTTTTGCGCCTCTTTTTTATCGAAGGCCGGAGAGCCATAAAATCCCGGATGTAAAACAACCTGCTTCGCCCCAATCTGTGCAGCAAACTCCAGAGAATCCACATGCAGCTTCCATGTCGCTTCCCGAAGCTCTGCCATCTGGCTGACCATATTCGTATCCCAGGCCGGCGGATGAACTGTAAACGGCACACTAAAATTACTCTCATTGATCGCTTTTGCAAGCTTTCTCCAATTGCCGTCAACTGTGTCCCATGGCGTCGCATCCATCATTAATTCCACACTGTCTGCGCCCGATGCTATAAGCAATTCGATGTTTTTGAGGACAGGATTCCCCAATAATGGTAATTCCGAATAACTTACTTTCATTTATAACCTCCTTTGCAGGTCATACCTGCCGCTTTCTATCACATCATCATCATTTTTTCATATTGAATATTTAAATGAATTTTTTCATTACTTTCCAATTTCACTGTGTTGGATGCCTCAAAGAAAATCTTCTGTCCATCCAGTTCGGCAGCAATCCGGCAATAGTCGCCCATAAACGCACACTGTTCCACCGTTGCGACCACGCCTTCATCAGCAATAGACATATCCTCAGGCCGCAAAAATACAGTGATTTCTTTACCCGCTTCCGGTTCAGCTTTGCCGTTATAAGGCACCCGGGCAAAGCCCAAATCCACCGTCCAGCTATCCGCCTCTTTGACAATCTGACCTGTAAACTTATTAATTTTTCCTATAAATTGGGCTACAAAATCGGTGGCCGGCTTTGTATAAATATTTTCCGGTGTATCGATCTGTTCAATAACCCCTTTATTCATAATTGCTATACGATCTGCGATAGCCATAGCTTCCGCCTGGTCGTGGGTTACATAAATCGTCGTAATGCCGAGCTGCCGCAGCATCAATGACAGATCCACGCGAAGCCTGTCCTTTAACTTTGCATCCAATGCCGTCAAAGGTTCATCCATCAAAAGTACCGTCGGCTGAATTGCCAGTACCCTGGCGATCGCCACTCTCTGCTGCTGACCGCCGGAAAGCTGTCCCGGCTTTTTATCCGCATATTCTCTCAGATTCATTAAATCCAACAAATGATCCAAACGGGCATCCATATCCGCAGCCGACATTTTACGAAGCTTCATACCGAAACGAATATTGTCCTTCACCGTCATTGTCGGAAAAAGTGCATAGTTCTGAAATACGAATCCGATATCCCTTTTTTCTACAGGCACCCCGGAAATCTCTTTATCATAGAAGAAAACCTCTCCGGATGTCTTTTTCTCCAGACCGCCAATAATACGGAGCAAAGTACTTTTTCCACAACCGGAGGAGCCGAGCAGAACAACGATCTCGCCTTCTTCAATGACCAGATTGATATCATGCAGAGCTTTCGTCCCATCCGGATAGATTTTACTTATATTTTTAATAATTACATGTTCTTTTGCCATGATCATTACTCCTTATTTTGTTTGCGTTTTATTCAATCGGTTCATAATATATGTCAATGGAATGGCAAAGGCCAAAAACAATGTCGTAAAGGCGCTGCCAACCTCAATCCTCAAAGATGCGTAGGATTCATACATTCCTACAGGAAGCGTCATGACAAACGGCGTATACAGGAAAAATGTAATATTAAATTCACCCAACGACATCATAAATACATTTATGGCTCCCGAAAATACGGACACACGGATTGCCGGGAAGATGACTTTAAAAAATCGGGTCATGGGACCGGCTCCAAGAGAGGCCGCACATTCATCAATCGCACGAAAATCCTTTGTACGCAGCGCTCCGGTCACCGTACGAAACATGAGCGGATACGTAAAAATGATATGTCCAATGAGAATTAATATTCCCGACTGACGCATCGTCGGAAAACTCTGCGCCAACGCAAGACCTATGGCAATTCCCGGAATAGCTGTAGGCAAAGTCAATATTTCTTCTGCCAGCTTCATCCATTTGGAACCTTTGCGCGCGCTCATAGCCATTTTATAAGCCGTCATCGAACCGATGACTATGTTTACAATCACTGTAATACAGGTAATCATCAGCGTAATCCCAATGGTATGCCCATAATAGTAAAATACCTGCTTATACCAATCCAGCGTCAGCCCCCGGCTGAACAAAGTCTGTCCCCAATATGCTGAAAAAGAACCTAAAATACTGAAAATGATCGGTACAATAAGGAAAGCAGACGTGGCAATGATCAACACGTAAACAAGAATTTTTAAAATTTTTCCCGTTATATTATAAGATTCCATTGTCTCACTCCTTTTCCAAAATTGTACGGTACAACATATTCAATCCGACGCAGATCGCCCCGATAACAATGGCCATCGCACTGGCCGCTGCCAGTTTGAAGTTCAAAGTAAACTCGTTATACATAACGATCGGTATAATCTCAAACTGATTTGCCAGAGTGAATGCTGTGCCAAAAGCGCTCATCGATGTGTAAAAGGACAATGCGGCTGCAGAAATAAATACCGGAATCAATGTCGGGATAACGACTTTGAATATGGCCTGCGCCTCACTGGCTCCAATAGTTCTTGCCGCTTCTTCCAACCGGACATCAAATTCCACCACGGCTCCATACAATGTCATTACAATTTTAGGGATATTAAAATAAAGATAAGCAAAAAATATTCCCAAAATCGTATACGCTATTTTACCACTGGCTGTTCCTGTGATCAATTTGGTCACCATTGGAATCACACCCGTAGAACCAAACAAAATAATGATCATGAAACCAACAACAACTCCCGGCAGAGAAATCGGAAACGTTATCAATGTCATATACAAACTTTTCCCTTTAAATTCTGTCCGTGCCAGAAAAAAGGCTATAACTCCCGCTATGACCAATGTCACTGCTGTTACAACGAGAGACAACCATATACTGTTCCACATGGCCTGGCGATAATAAGCATTAGTAATGATCGATGTATAATTTCCCACTGTAATCCCGCCGCCGCTTCCTGTCAGGCTGGCGATGAGCAGCATCGCCAGCGGAAAAATAAAGAACAGCGAAAACAGGACAAGTGTCGGGACAACAAATAGCCCTTCAACTACTTTTTTCTTCATAATAACGAACCCCTATTCTGCTCTTAAACCCCCGTGAATCTTAATTATTCGCCTTCACTTACAGATACTTCTGCAATCCAACGCTCGTTGAAAGCATCCTGCACATCGCTCATCTTCTGCCAGTCAACTTCAATAGCACGTTCATAATCACTATCCGGAAGGAATTTCGCTTTAACTTCATCAGACAATGCCTCTGTGTTGATCGGACGAACATACCCTTGTGCAAATAACTGCTGACCTTCTTCGGAATATAAATAATCGATCAACTGTTTTGCCTCTTCCGGATGCGGACAATCTTTTACAAGACCAATAACATAAGGTATCTTCAAAGAACCTTCTTCCGGAATAACAATCTCAATCGGTCCATCCTGGTCATATTTCAGTGTATATCCATTGAAATCAGCATCGATAAGAATAGGAATCTCACCCTTCATCAGTTTGGCCGTCGATGTCTGTTTTGGACATATAACATTATTGGCTGACAACTTAGCCATATATTCAAAGAATGGATCAAAATTATCTAAATCGCCGCCCATGGCCTCATTCATAGCAACACAGACGCTATAGCCAACTGCCGACGATGTCGGGTCCAGGAAACCGATCATATCCTTATACATTGGGTCAAGCAAATCTTCCCAGGACTGCGGTACCGGCAGATCACCGAGCGCCTCTGTATTTGCCATGATAGCAATGGAGCCAAAGTGTACTGTTGAATAAAGTCCGTCTGCATTCTTCAGAGAATCTTCCATTTCATCAAAACCTTCCGGCTTATAAGATTCCAGAACGCCTTCCTCGACAGCCTGCATGCCATAAGTAATTCCCAAATATACAACGTCGCAGACCGGCGCATTCTTTTCGGCGATCAAAGCTGTCAAGCTCTGTCCGCTGTTCTTATTATCATTCGGCGCCGTAATCCCCGTATCCGATGAAAATTCTGTCAAAACATTCCCCCAGTTTACCCAGTTCTGCGGGGTATTATAAGTAACGACAACGCCCTTTTCCTTGCTGGAACAAGCTGAAAGCCCCAATAACATCACAACGCTTAAAGCCGCTGCGAATAACCCTTTCTTTTTCATTTTTACTCCTCCTTTTATTAATTAATTAATTGATAATCCGCCCTTATTTATTGATAATTCTATCATCCTATAGGTTTTGTGTCAATTTATTTCTGAATTATGTTTGAATTTTCAGTGTTTATCCCAGATTTTCCACAAAAAATTTGTAAATAATTTATTAATTAATTAATTTTTCAATTTACTTTTCTCCTCTATCATGCTATAATAATGCTAATTATTATTTCGTACAAAACCCGAAAGGAGACTTATTATGCGCCGAGGCCGTCCAACAACCTATGATGTTGCCCGAGTCGCCGGTGTTTCCCAGTCAACAGCATCTATGATCCTCAGCGGAAAGGTGAATGTGTCTTTTTCCCCTGAAACTATCGAAAAAGTCCAGTCCGCTGCCAAAGCGCTGGGATACGTCGGCAAAGAACGGAAAACCACTCTTATTGATGGCGATTCAAAAATTATCGCCATTATTTCCCCTGCGTTATCCAATCCCTACTATTCTACCCTAAACCAGGCCATAGAAAACGCAGCTTCCGCAAAAGGTTATGTGACTATCACCTGCAACACCTACAGAAACCGCGAAATTGAACAGCAATATCTGGACATGCTTGCAAGTTCCACCATCTGCGGCATCGTTTATACGTTTATGCCCCATCAACAGGACCGGGTCCGGGTTCTTTCTTCCCAGATTCCTATCGTTATCATCACTGATAAAGATGAGTTTATGGAAACGGACACGGTAGAACTCAACAGCATTGAATCCGGCACAATGATCGCCGACCATTTGCTGGCCCTTGGCCACAGAAAGGTCGCTTTCGTCACCAGTTCTCTGTCCAAATATAATATTCCAAGAATACGCCGCCTTCAGGGTGTTAAGGAACGTTTCAGCGCTGCCGGAGCCGAACTGGTCATTTCAGAGTCCCAGCAAAAGACCCGGACAGATTATTATGATTTAAATTGGGAAACCCGTATTGGATATGAATCAACAAAACCGCTGATCAAAGATAAAGAAATCACAGCTTTTATCGGCATTAACGATATGCTTGCCTATGGTATTGTGAATGCGCTGCTGGACATGAGATACCGCATTCCGGAAGATTATTCCGTCTGTGGCTTTGATAATATTTTTCCGTCCTCGTTTAACGGCATATCTCTGACCACCATCGAACATTCCCTCTCAGAAAAAGGTATGGACGCTTTTGAACTGCTGGAAAGAAAAATCGAAGCCCGGGCTGACTCTGAGATACCTCCGATCTGCCGAATCGAATACCGCCCAAAACTCATCGTACGAAACTCTACCGGACCAATACGGCTTGATCGTTGAAACGCGAAAAGGGGGCAGTCGGTTAATGCCGATTTTGCCTCTTTGACAAACACGGAAGAGACAATC
>CATZYB010000089.1 GCA_958426095.1 uncultured Lachnospiraceae bacterium | reverse complement strand
AATACCTTCCATATGACCGCTCCGTACAGTCCCCTCATAAAAATCCTCCAGTTCGGCTCCCACCGCATCTTCGCTGCTCCTGCTGCGGCTGAGCGCCCAGCAGTGTCCTGCATAATCAAAGAATTCATTCATCCGCAGTGTTGCCAAATTGTCAATTTTTACCGCAAGAATGGCCATTTTCAAGTCTCCTCCTCAAATTCTGATATGTTCATATTATAGAACATTTTATGGGTTTATTCAATGAAAAGCCTTTACTTCCTGCGGAATTTCGGCTACAATATGGAGAGGAAAACTAAAAGAAAGGTGGATTTATCATGACAAATCCAATTGTTACAATCACTATGGAAAACGGCGATGTGATGAAGGCTGAACTTTATCCGGAAATCGCTCCGAATACAGTAAATAACTTCATCTCCCTTATACAGAAAGGCTACTATGACGGCCTGATTTTTCACCGTGTCATCAAAGGCTTTATGATCCAGGGCGGATGCCCGGACGGTACAGGCATGGGCGGCCCAGGATACTCTATCCGCGGCGAATTTGCTCAGAACGGTTTCGCCAATGACTTAAAACACGATACCGGCGTATTATCTATGGCTCGTACAATGATGCCAAACTCCGCAGGTTCCCAGTTCTTTATCATGCACCAGCCAGCTCCGCACCTTGACGGCGCATATGCTGCTTTCGGTAAGATCATCGAAGGACTGAACGTCGTTGACAAAATTGCCAACGTCCCGACCAATCGTATGGATGCTCCGAAAATCCCTCAGAAAATCCAGTCCATGACTGTAGAACTTTTCGGTGAAACCTATCCGGAACCAGAAAAATGCTAAAATAATCGAAATATTTTTATAAAAAACACTTGATTATTTTTTGAATATTTGATAATATAAAAAAGTCGCAAACAGAATATTGTAGCGAATGCAGTTGTGGCGGAATGGCAGACGCGCTAGATTCAGGTTCTAGTGAGGTAATACTCGTGTGGGTTCAACTCCCATCAACTGCATACAGCGTATTTACAGCAGAATGACCAAAAAATGGCCAAAACACTTGTAAATACGCTTTTTTTCATGTAGATTGTAGACCCTGAAAAGCAGCACACTGCCATATATCATTATGAAGAAGATGCGGCCCCAATGATCGTTCCTTTTGATCAGACCATCCAAGTTGGCATATACAATGATTTCCAGATTAATATTTTAGAACTACTTAAATAAGGACTGTCCGAAACGGACAGTCCTTTATTCGTTTTATCTCTCTTCACGGAAATAGGATTCTCCCAGATGGGCCGGCGGCTGTGTCTCCCGGCTTTCCCGGATACTGATAATGATCAATACAATAATCGTTACCACATAAGGAAGCATCTTAAACAATTCCTGATCGCTCATTCCCAGATTCGGAATGTAGTTATACACAATGAACAGGCCGCCAAACAAAATAGATCCCAAAATACTTAAATTCGGCCGCCATACTGCAAAAATAACAAGGGCGATCGCCAGCCATCCTCTGTCGCCGAAACCATCGTTGGACCAGACGCCGTTGGCATAATCCATAACATAATACAGGCCGCCCAGACCCGCGACTACACTGCCGATACAGGTCGCTGCATATTTGTAGCGATTGACGTTGATACCGGCCGCATCGGCTGTCGCCGGATTTTCACCCACGGCCCGAAGATGCAGGCCCACGCGGGTCCGGCCTAACACATAAGATGTAACCAACGCCAATACGATGGCTATATATGCAAGAAAACTGTAGGAAAATAACACCTGGCCCACCGGACCCAGTTTATTTGCAAACGGGAGCGTTGTCCGGAAACAATTACTTGTGGCCGTCAAACTGATGGAAGGCATATCACTTTTCACCAGCTTGATCAGAGAACCGCCGAAAAAGTTACCAAAACCCGTTCCAAAAGTGGTCAGCGCAAGACCTGTGACATTCTGATTGGCACGAAGCGTTACTGTCAAAAAGCAATAGATCAATCCCATACACAGAGAACCTAACATACAGGTCAAAAGAGGGATGAGAACTGCCAGAAACGGATTTATTGCAGAGGCGTCTGTCAAAGACTGCTCATACATAAACGCTCCAATAACACCGCTGATACCGCCCACATACATGATTCCCGGAATACCCAGATTCAGATTACCGGATTTTTCAGTGATAATCTCTCCGGTAGAACCAAACAAAAGCGGAATTCCCTGAACAACTGCACGCTGAATAAAGGATGCTATCATGATTCTTTCTCCCCTTTCTTAGAACTGTGTACCTTAATTGTATAGTTAATAAAAAATTCACTTCCTATAATAAAGAAAATGATAATTCCCGTAAGGATATCGGAAAATGAACTGTTCAATCCAAAAGTTGTCGATATCTCAATAGCTCCCTTCTGAAGAAACACGATCAAAAAGGATGTAAGAACCATATACAACGGATTAAACTTTGCAAGCCAGGAAACCATAATGGCCGTAAATCCACGGCCGGCCGCCGTATCTCTGGTAATTGTGTGGTCCGTTCCGCTGACTAACAAAAGTCCTGCGATTCCGCAGATAGCTCCGGAAAGGAGCATCGTACGAATAATAACTTTCTTTACATCAATACCAACATAACGGGCCGTATTTTCACTCTCACCAACAACGGCAATCTCATATCCGTGTTTACTGCTCCGCAGATATACAAACATAAATACTGTCAATGCCGCTACAACCAAAATGTTGAGCAGATAATCATATCCTCCTAAAGAAGGCAGCCATCCGCTCCGGGTCGATTGATTAATAACACCGATCTGACCGGACCCCTTTGGCACTGACCAGATATAAGTAAAATAAGACACAAGCTGAATCGCGATATAGTTCATCATCAATGTAAACAGCGTCTCATTTGTTTTCCAGTTAGCTCTGAAAAATGCCGGGATCACTGCCCAAATGGCGCCGGCCAGACAGCTTGTGACGATCATCAGAAGATACAATGCAGCGCTTGGCAGCTTATTTCCGAATAAAATCATACAGGCGGCTGTAGCAAGTCCGCCGGCCAGTACCTGGCCTTCAGCGCCGATATTCCAAAACCGCATTTTAAACGCCGGAGTTACTGCCAACGATACACACAAAAGCATGGCGATATTCTGGATCAGACTCCAGATTCTTCGTTTCGTTCCAAAAGCGCCCTCAAACATTTTCACATAAACGCCGATCGGATTCTCACCTGTAAGGAGTACCGTCACCAATGCACATACGATCAGGGCAGCCACAACCGCGCAAATTCGGATCAGCCAGGACTTCCACCAGTCAAGCGCATCCCGCTTGGCAATATGAAACTTCGGCTCATGTTTCTTTTTATTCATGCGTCTCCCCTCCATCTGTTTTTGTCATCAGTAAACCAATCTGTTCTTTTGTCGCCGTCCGTCCGTCAACCATACCTGTGATCTTACCGGAACCGATGACCATGATACGGTCACAGAGTTCCAGCAATACATCCAGATCTTCTCCGACGAAAATAACGGCGACTCCTGCTTTCTTCTGCTGATTCAGCAGGTTATAAATAAGATAGGAAGAATTTATATCCAACCCCCGGACCGGATAGGCCGCCATCAAAACAGTCGGTGATGCAGCGATTTCCCGTCCGACGAGTACCTTTTGTACATTACCTCCGGACAGCCGCCGCACCGGTGTGTTCACACTTGGTGTAACAACATCCAACTGTTCAATAATACGCTCCGCCAGATCCTTCGGCGGTTTACGCTTAACAAATACGGATTTACCACTGCGATAGCTTCGGAGCATCATATTGTCCGTAATATCCATATTTCCCACAAGTCCCATGCCAAGACGGTCTTCCGGAACAAAAGAGAGTCGGACGCCCATATCCCGAATCTGAAGCGGTGTTTTATCTCTTAAATTGCTTTCTTCCCCGCTCTTTGGATCATAATAGAGAATCTCTCCGCTCTGGAGCGCCTGAAGTCCGGCAATCGCTTCCAAAAGTTCCCTCTGACCGCTTCCTGCAATACCGGCAATTCCAAGAATCTCGCCGGAGCGGGCCTCGAAAGACACATTCTTTAAAATCTGAACACCATTCCTGTCCATACAATTGACATTACGCACCACTAAACGTTCCTTCGGATTCTCCGGTTCACTGCGTTCAATATTCAGTGAAACCTTCTTCCCGACCATCATCTCAGTGAGCTGGGCTTCATTTGTTTTCGCTGTTTCCACCGTACCGATATACTCTCCCTTTCTGAGAACAGCTACCCGGTCTGACAGGGAAAGCACCTCATGCAGCTTATGTGTAATAATAACGATCGCCTTGCCATCTTCGCGCATCCGCCGCAGAATATCAAACAAATTCCGGGTCTCCTGCGGAGTCAGAACGGCCGTTGGCTCATCCAGGATCAAAATATCTGCCCCCCGGTACAGCACTTTGACAATCTCAACCATCTGTTTTTCGGAAACTGACATTTCATATACTTTTTTCATCGGGTCCAGGTGAAAACCATATTGTTCGCTGATTGCCAGAATACGTTCAGCCGAACGGCGGATATTATAGCCGCCCTCCTCTTCAAATCCCAACACAATATTCTCTGTCGCCGAAAAAACATCTACCAGCTTAAAATGCTGATGAATCATGCCGATTTTGTAATCAAAGGCATCTTTCGGAGATGCGATCACCGCCTCCCTGCCATCGATAAAAATCTGTCCTTCGTCCGGGAAATAAATACCTGAGATCATATTCATCAGGGTTGTTTTTCCGCTACCGTTTTCTCCGAGTATGGAAAGGATTTCGCCGCGGTTCACACGAAGGCTGATATCTTTATTCGCAACAACTTTACCAAAAGTCTTTGTAATGTTGCGTAATTCAATAGCCGCGTTTTTTTGTTCCTCCATAATTCCTCCTAATATGCCGTAAATAATAGAAAGGCGGGGCAGTTAATGCCCCGCCCTGTTGGGTGAATATAATAACTTAGAACATTTCATTCAATGTTGTAATTCCATCAATACGAAGGTCGAAATACGGAGCGGACCGCATTTCAGACTCATGGAAATATCCATCAGAAATAACTTCTGTATCTGGTGTATAATCTGCATCTGTATCTACATCGGCCATATAAGAATCCATAGCAGCGCCATCTACTGTAAATACGGATGTATCAAATACATGTAATTCTCCAGAAACTAATTTTTCTTCTGCTTCTGCAATAGCTTCTGCTGTTCCTTCAGCAGCAACTGCATCATTCAGCTCTGTAAGAACTACAGAACCTTCTTCGATACCTTTACACCAGTCAGCAGCGATAGCTTCGCCATTTGCTACACAGTTTACAATGTATTCAAAATAAGGCGCCCAGTCAATCTTAGAGGATACGATAAATGTATTCGGGCAGGCAGATACAGTACTTCCGTTATAAGATACGTTTGGAACGCCAGCGCTCTCACAAGCTGTCGGCGCACCCATGGAGTCAGCATGCTGGCTGATCAATTTACAATCGCGGCTGATCAAAGTATTTGCTGCTTCTTTTTCAGCAGTTTCATCATACCAGCTTCCTGTAAACTGTACTTCCATTGTAACGCTTGGGCATACAGATTTAGCTCCAAGGTAGAAGGATGTATATCCGGAAATAACCTCAGCATATGTATAAGCGCCAACATAACCGATTTTTGCTTCATCTTCAGTGAACTCACCGTTGGCGATCATTTCATTTAATTTCATACCTGCAGCAATACCTGCAAGATAACGTCCCTCATAAATAGAAGCGAACGCATTGTGGAAATTATCTAATCCTGCTGTATGTGCAGTTGTTCCTGTTGCATGACAGAACTGAACATCCGGAAATTCTGCAGCAGCCTGAGCTATATACTGTTCATGACCAAAGCTGTCGGCAAATACGATATCGCAGCCACGGTCCGCCAGGTCTGCAGCAGCTTCATAACATTCACTGCTCTCAGGGATATTTGTCTTAAAGATGACCTGTTCATCAGAAAGTCCAAGCGCTTCTTTTGCAGCATTTGCAGCATCGATGAAATTCTTATCATAAGTGGAATTTTCATCATGAAGGAAGATAAAACCTATCTTAATATCTTCTAAATTCGTTGCTGCCGTTGTCTCTCCAGCAGTTTCTCCACTCTCGGTTGTTTCTGCTGTTGTCTCTTTAGAAGAACTTCCGGAATCCGAAGAACATCCGGTAAGTACGCTCATAGACAATACGGTTGTTACTGCCAGAGCAAGTGCAAAAAACTTTTTCAACTTCATTTTTCATACCTCCGTTTTTAATGAGTTCCCATTTTGTTTTACGGCCCAAGAAAAGAAAAAAGAAAACAGACTTAATCGCTTAAGCCTGCCGCCAATATGCGTCCATTACACTACTATACTCTAACAAGTAAGCATCAAATGTAGTAAGCTATTCTAAGTACCAATAGTCACAACTTCCGGCGTGCGGTAGAAACGTTTGGGCCAGACATCCAAACCTATATTGGCATAACGCATTTAATCACTTTTTCATGGTAGCATACCCCTTGACCAAAGTCAACAAAATTTGTCAATAATATCCTCCAGTTCTTCCAACTGATCCAATTCTTTCTCAAGCATCTTCTCTCTCCTCCGATTTCTTTCCCGACGTCTCGCCAACATTTCTCTGCGTCGTTTACGTTTCAGATTCAATTCGATATGACGGAAAATAAGAAGAACCGCGGCAACGGCCATCAGTGTTCCCACCCCAATAAGAATTGCCTTAAAGATTGGGAACGGTATTTTCGTAAATGTTACTTTAACTGCGTGATTTTCCTGAACATTATTTAACGTAAAACCGGAAGCGCCTTCTGCAACTTCCTGTTCCGTGCCGTCCACTGTCAGCGACGCAAATTCATATCCTTCATCCGGAGCGAAATCAAAGGAGGCATTGTCACCCCGCAGCACCGGAATGGACTGACTGCTGACCTGTCCATATTCACTTTCCAGACTTATATGATAATAATAAGGAACCGTCGTTTTATAAATCTGCAGCACATGATTGTCATTTCCGGAATAAATATTGACAGCAGCCAGAAATTCTCCCGGCCCTATCTCACACATGGCTTCCGGTTCGTCCTCTGTCCCTTCATCAAATCCGAAATCCAACTGAATTTCCCTGACCAGAGACTTTCTTTCCATCGAATAAACACTGAGATAATCACCGATCCCCATATTCAAAGTCAATGGAAAAGTAAGGATATAATCTTCAGTCACAATACAGTCCTGAAAATTATAGCCTACCGTAGAATTCTCATACTGTCCCAAATCCTCAACGACCTGAAAATTCCTGTCAAGAATTTTAAAACTGTATCCACCATCCACATTAGTCAAAATAAGATACTGATCTTTTTCATGTATGTAATCGATTCCAAGAATATTGTAATCATCAGAAATCTTTACCGTTCGCTTATAAGACAAGGTGTCCGGGTCCATAACATAGAGACTTCCTCTGTTCCCTTCAATTAAATTCGTGTAAAGAGCGACATATATTTCATTCGTTCTGGAATTATAAGTCATCCCGTTGCCATGCTCCCACTCCCGGTCCTGAACACGATTCGCCAAAGAATATTGTTCCACCGGATGGCCGTCGGCATCCTTATCATACCGATAATAAGCCGAAACGATATCCAGCGTATTCGCATCATCTGCCACATTCTCAATGCAGATAATATAATTGTCCGTAACACACATGGACTGGACAACACCGCCATGAAGCTCTTCCTCATGGACCAGTTCCCAGGACAATCCCTCAAATGCCTCATCCCCGGCAATTTCCGCATAACTTTCAATTGGTAAAATCAACATCAGAAGAATCAAAATTCCTCCGATCCAATGTTTTGCCCGCATCTATTCTTCTCTACTTTCTCCTGTCGCATAATCAATCTCGATCCCCGGCTGTACATTAAAGACAAAAACATTAAAACGGATTTCATCACTTCCGATGGATTCCGCTTCCATCTGCACCCCGCTGGCTACCAGATTGGTCCCCTCAAAAACCGGTGTAACACGGTACATAACCGCATCCCCGGTTCTTTCGATATATTCAGCCACCATGTTTTCCCAGGGCAGCATACCTTCCACATTCAAATACCTTGTTCCGGTAATCAGGTTTTTTTCATTCGCATTTTCTCCGGTAAGCTGATAACCGATCAGATGACAACGATTGTATAAATACTTTCCATCCACACTATCATACTTTACCGTCTGCCATCCCGATGGCTTTACAGAGCCGATGGCTCCCCGCTCTTCCTCCGGCATAAGCTCCCGGCTGATCTTTGCTTCCGCGAAACCGCATCTGCCAAGACCATCCAGCTCGCTATAATATTCATAAGCCGGACCATTTTTATCCTCATCACTGAAAGACGGCTCATTTTCATTCACCACCACATAAGGTTCACCGGTATATGCCGGCAATTCTTCCAGACTTTCAACCAGCCGTGTCGACGTAAACATATTCGGATATAGCCCCTGATAAGAACCATACCCCGCGGCCAATGCACCAATCAAAGCCAGTCCGGCTGCAATCTTCCGAAAACCAAAGGCCATATTTTTTCTGCCTCCGGATTTTCTGCGGCTCTTACTCATTTGTTGTCTCCAAAGCGGCCGTGTCTTCTGTCACTGTCTCCGCAACGGTTTCCGTCGGCGTTTCACCGGCCGTCTGCCGGGAATAGGTAAATTGTCTTATACCTGCAAATAAAATACAAATCCCCAGGATGACCCCGGCAATCAACATGTACTTTCCGTCAAAACGGCCCATCGTGCTTTCTATATCATCTTTATAACCCGGCTGTTTTTCTCCCGGTTTCGTTTCTTCTTTTCTTACAGGTGTTCCGCAGGCCCGGCAAAAGCGGTCCCCCGGTTCAACTTCTTTTCCGCATCTTCTGCATACCATAAATTTATTTCTCCTTCATATCTTTATTCTTTCTTATCGAATCTGTTTTCTGCGCCATTTTCCTGTGCGATATTCACAGAAGGAAATCAGATAATTAGCCGTCCATCCAATAGGTACGGAATACCAGACCGCCGACATTCCTAAAACCGGTGACATTAAAAATGCAAAAGCCACCCGTATTCCCAGATTTACCAGGTTGGATATGGTAAATATGGTCATATCTCCGGCGCCGCGAAGCAGACCATCTGTAATCATCTTAAGACCGATCATTGTAAAGAAAAGGCCCATAAATTTTAAATAAGAAACGCCGGTAGATAAAGCGACTTCCGTAGAATCCGCACCCAGAAACGCGCCGATGATCCCCCGATTGCACGTTTCCAGAATCACCAGTATAAGTATTCCGAAAAATGCAACAATACCATAGGCCGCGTGATATCCCTGAACAACCCGGTCCTTTTGATCCGCTCCGATATTTTGGGCTGTAAAAGTCGAGACCGCATTTCCCATGGCTGACATAGGCACAACACAAATACCTTCTATACGCATTCCAGCCGAATAGCCCGCCAGAGCCGCCGAACCAAAACTATTGACCACACTCTGTACCAGCATCATACCGATGGACACAATGGACTGCTGCAATATGGACGGCAGAGCGATCTTTACCATACGTCCCAGCATTTCTCCGTCAAACAGTACGCCCTCCTCCGGCTGCCTTTTCAGATACCGTACAAGCACAGAAAATGAGATTACCGCTGAAATTCCCTGAGCAATAATCGTAGCCAGCGCCACACCGGCAACGCCCATCCCCATCACGATGACCATAAAAAGATCCATGATGACATTCAATATAGAAGAAAAAATCAAAAAATACAGAGGAATTTTTGATTTTCCCAAAGCATTAAATACACTGGCCAGCACATTATACATAAATAAAAACGGCAGACCGACAAAATAAATCCGCAAATATAATACCGCTTCAGCAAAAATATTCTCAGGCGTTTTAAGCCATACCATGATAGCCGGACTGGCCGCCGCCCCAAAAACCGCCAAAACGACGCTCACCACAAAAAAACTGGTCAGAGCTGTGTACACAGAAGTTTTCATTAAACGATATTCCCGGCTTCCAAAATACTGACTCGTCAATACGGAAGCACCAACACCGCCGCCAATAGCGATACATATAAATACATTCGTCAGAGAATAACTGGCGCCCACTGCCGCCAGTGCATTTTCACTGACAAACTTCCCAACGATGGCCGAATCCGCCATATTATAAAACTGCTGGAACAGATTTCCGATGATCATAGGCATGGCAAAAAAGATCATCGACCAGAGCGGTGACCCTTCCAGCATATCCGTCGATTTTTTCTGAAACATCCTGCTCCTCCTTATAATCCGTATCTTATTATTATACGCTATTTCCCTGTTTTGTAAAATAAAAATAAAATATCCTTCTGTGCAAAAAAAGCACCGTCCCCGCAGCTCCTACGTCTGCAAAAACAGTGCTTTGTGTGCGCCTTCAGGGGCTCGAACCCTGGACACCCTGATTAAGAGTCAGGTGCTCTA
>CATZYB010000088.1 GCA_958426095.1 uncultured Lachnospiraceae bacterium | reverse complement strand
TCGGACAGGATGATAAAACCCCGCAAGATTCTGCGGGGTTTTTCTTTCCATGTGTCATGTGCGGGAGAATTTTATATACAGGAAGGTGGAGCGGATATGTATCAGGCAGGATTAGTACTTGAAGGAGGCTCGACGCGGGGGATTTTTACCGCAGGCGTGCTGGATTTTCTTTTAGAAAAAAATGTAGAATTTTCTTATATTATCGGTGTTTCGGCAGGAAGCTGCAACGCAGTGGATTTCGTGTCGAAACGGTTTGACCGGACAAGACATTGCCTTATGCCGGAGAAAGAGAATAACTATATGACGCCGAAGTCCATTTTAAAGAAGCGAAGTATTTTCGATATGGATATGATTTTCGATAAATATCCGAATGGTATTTACCCTTTTGATTTTGACACTTATTTTGCTTCGGATTCCATCTGTGAAATCGTAACGACCAATGCCCGGACCGGAGAGGCCGAGTACTTTACCGAGGACAATGACAGGGAACGGCTCATGCAGATATGCCGGGCTTCCTGCAGTATGCCGATGGTCACGCCGATGGTCCGCCTTGGGGAGGATATGTATGTGGATGGCGGTGTGGCTGATTCAATTCCGCTGGAACATACGATGAAGAAAGGGTACGATAAAATATTCGTTGTATTGACCCGTAATAAGGGTTATCGAAAAGCGGCTTCGCCGAGAGTGGATAAAATATGGCATCGTTATTTCCGTAAATATCCGAAATTGGCGCTGGCCCTGGAAATGCGGTATGTTCTTTACAATCGACAGATGGATCTGGTGGATCGTCTGGAGGAAGAAGGAAAGATTTTTGTGATCCGTCCGGAAATTAAAACAATTTCCAGAACGGAACGTAACAGGGAGAAATTGATGGAGTTTTACCGTCATGGTTATATTCAGATGATGAAACAATATGATGGCTTAATACAGTATCTGGAGAAGTGATGCAAAGATAAGTTGGGGATAGTTTATGGATTTTTATGGAACTTTGGGACCGGCTTGCTGCCTGCATCCGGTATTGTCCCGGATGTATGCGGCCGGAATGACGGGGGTCCGTCTGAATTTGTCTCATGGAATGTTAAAAGACCGTGCCAATTGGCTGTATGTGTCGGCCTCAGCGGCAAAGTCAGTGAAAAAAAAGACAAAGATCTTAATCGATCTGCAGGGGCCGGAATTGCGTATCGGAGAATTTTCCGGCGACAGAAAATTGAAAAACGACAGCGGCATTATTTTGGGCCATCGGGGCATTCCCGTGCCGGAGATTTTATTGCGGCAGGGGAAAAAGGGGATGCACTTGCTGTTGGATGATGGAAAGATCGAAGTCGAAGTTTTGGAGTGCAGTCATAGCCAGATGCTGGCAAAGGTCCTCAGAGGCGGTATTTTAAAACCGAGAAAAAGTATTGCCGTTCCGGGAGAAATAATTGAAACACCGACACTGACCCCGCAGGATTTGGAAAATCTTAAAATTGCCCGGCGATACGGAGTTACCGGGGTCATGCTGCCCTTTGTCCGCAGCGTGGAAGATTTAAAATGTCTTCGGCGGGCCCTGGAAGAAAATCACGCGGAAGATATAAAGATTTTTGCCAAGATTGAAAATATACAGGGCGTGGAAGCCCTGGATTCTTTTATGCCGCTGGCAGATGAAATTGTCATTGCCAGAGGAGACCTGGGAAATGCCGTGCCGTTGTGGGAACTTCCGGCGGTTCAGAAGCATATAGGGGAAAAGTGCCGCCGATCCGGAAAACCTTTTATGGTAGTGACCCAGATGCTTGATTCTATGGAGCATCGGCCGGTGCCGACAAGAGCCGAGGTTTCAGATATTTATAATGCGGTATTGGAGGGCGCTTCATCATTGATGCTGACGGGAGAAACGGCTGTAGGCGAATATCCGTCTGAGGCGATGTACTATCTGGTTCAAACGGCAAAAAGCGGTTTAGAAAAATGTTCTGTTGGAAAGAATTAAGAAGACGTTCTATTGACAAAGTAAATGAAATTAAAGTAATATAGAAAGTAGGAAATTGGTTTATGTGGGGGAGGTATATAGAGTGAAAGGGGCAAGATATGGGGCATGAATATAGGTATTATTTCGCATAACAATAAAAAAGAACTCATTGAGAATTTCTGCATTGCATATAAGAAAATTCTGAGCAAACATACATTGTATGCAACAGGTGTTACCGGGAGACGTATTGAGGAAGCTACAAATCTGAAAGTAAATAAATTTTTACCGGGAAGTGTCGGCGGAGACCGGCAGTTTATGGAGATGATCGAAGATAATAGGATGGATGTTGTTATTTTCTTTTATAATCCGTCCATGGCGGCTACGGAGAAGCCGGATATATATGCAATTATGAATCTGTGCGACGCTTACTGTATTCCTATGGCAACGAACATTGCAACAGCAGAAGCTTTGATTATGGGATTGGAACATGGGGATTTGGAATGGCGCGCACATTAAGTTATGACTGAGTAAATAAGGGACGAGCGGCATAGTCTGATGACTTGGCCGCTTGTTTTTTGTATTAAAACGGCCTGTGGCTGAATGAGGAATGAAGGGAGAGTCGAGCGTATGATGTGTACGCATAAAGCAACAGAAAACAGCGGTGAAAGACCGTTGGAGATTCAGCGGATTCCGCTGGAAGGCGCTAAAAATATCCGTGATTTTGGAGGCTTTCCGACGAAAGACGGCAAACATATCAAACCGCATCGTTTGCTGCGGAGCTGCGAACTCTGTGTGACTACGGAGAATGACCGGAAGGTATTGGTACAGGAATATGATTTAAAAAAAGTTCTCGATTTTCGGACAGCAAAGGAGCGGGAAGAACATCCGGACCCGGAGATGCCCGGTGTTGTCAATTTTCATATGCCGGTACTGGACGAAAAAGCGCTGGGAGTGACGCGGGAAGGTCAGGACGGAGATTTTATGGAGCAGTTGGCTGCTTCTGTGATGGCCCCCGGGTTTGATGCGACCCGGTATATGTCAGACATTTATGAAAAAATCATTCTGGGCGATAATGCGGCCAGACAATATGGGAAAATGTTTGACGAGCTGTCAGCGCAGGAAAAGGGGGCAACACTCTGGCATTGTACGGCGGGAAAAGACAGGGCGGGAATTGCATCAATTCTTGTGTTGAGTGCTCTGGATGTTCCTGAGAACGTGATCGAGGCGGATTACTTTAAGGTCAATGATTTCCTGCGGGAAGAAAATGAAAAGCTCTGCCGGTCAGTGGAAGAGCAGATGAACGATCACAGTATCCATGATAGTCTGATGAAGATGTTCATTGTACATAAAGCTTATCTTGACAGGATGTTTGATACGATCAGGATTCATTATGGAACGATTGACGGATATTTTGAGAAAGCTCTTGGACTGAGCCGGGATAAAAAAGAATATTTGAAACAGATTTACCTGAGTTAAAAATAAACACCTTTCGGAAACTGACAGTTCCTGAAAGGTGTTTGTGTGTTTTAGAGCAGGCGAAAGAGCTGCTCTGCGGTCAGGGTCAGATTTTTTCGTGCTGTATCCGGATCCATAGCTTCTTCCAGGGTGCATATTGAAGAAAGGATACAGAAGTATCCGTCGATGCCTGCCGCATTGCAGGCGGCTGCATCTTCGGTGACGGAACCTGCCAGAGCGATTGTTTTTGCACCATATTTTTTGCCGAGTTTTGCAACACCGGCCGGGCCTTTGCCCATGGCAGTCTGCTGGTCAAGACGGCCTTCTCCGGTAATGACGAAGTCGGCATCTTCCAGGCTTTCTTCCAGTCCGACAGCATCCAGAATTAAATCAATGCCGGATTTTAATTCACCGTTTAAGAAAGTGACAAAGGCGAAACCAAGTCCGCCCGCTGCTCCTGAGCCGGCCATCTCCATGGTTTTTTTGCCGGTGAAGGCTTCCGCGATCTGTCCGTAATTTCTCATTCCCGCGTCGAGAAGAGGCAGCAATGTATCTGCAGCGCCTTTTTGAGGGCCATAGATATAGGTGGCTCCCTTTGGGCCGCAGAGTGGATTTTCAACATCGCAGGCAATTTGGAAGTGGCATTCCTCCAATTCGGCCAGTTTGTTCTTATCGGAAATGACTGCGATCTTTTCAAGGAACTGTCCGCCAAAACCAACCGGTTGTCCATTGATATCCAGAAATTCATAACCGAGAGCATTGAGCATTCCGATGCCGCCGTCATTGGTGGCGCTTCCGCCAATACCGATAATAAAGTTTCGGATTCCGCGGTGAATGGCATCTTTGATCATTTCGCCGACACCGTAGGTCGTGGTGTTTAGTGGGTTTAAATCGGCTCTTGGAATCAGCGTGATTCCTGAAGCCATAGCCATTTCCATGATGGCCGTATTGCTTTCCTTGAGATATCCGTAGTAAGCTTCGACTGGGTCTCCCAGGGGACCTTTGACAGTGAGAGAAACTTTTTCACCTCCCATACCTTCGATCAGAGCATCGGTGGTGCCTTCTCCGCCATCAGCCAGAGGTTTGATGATGACGTCGGCCGGGGTCGCCCTGAGTATGCCTTCTTTAATTGCATGTCCTGCATCCATGGAACTCAGGCTGCCTTTTAATGAATCAATAGCGATAACAACTTTCATAGAGAGTCCTCCATATGTAGATAATAAAATATTTTATCAGTTTTACAGAAAGTATGCAATTGTATGATTCGTTAAGAAATATGAAAGAAAAATAATATTATAATTTCATTAATATAGATTGACAACTAATATTATACAATATATAATATAATCATAAAAATAATATTATAAAAAAGAAAGTGGATGATCTTATGGAGAAAGGAGAGGTTTGGATGGTTTTTAATACAGGCGCCGCACTGTTGGACGCCATAGTTCTTTCGATTGTTTCCAAGGAGAAAGACGGGACTTACGGTTATAAAATTACCCAGGATGTCCGGCAGGTCATCGATATTTCAGAATCCACACTGTATCCGGTGCTTCGAAGGCTTCAAAAAGATGAATGCCTGGAAACATACGATGTTCAGTTTGGCGGACGGAATCGGAGATATTATAAGATTACTCCTGCAGGACTGGTACAATTAAATTTGTACCGGAATGAATGGAAATCATATGCGTCTAAAATAACACAGTTGTTCGACAGGGAGGAGATGAAGCAATGACTCGTATGGACTTTTTGAAGCAACTGGAGTATTTGCTTCAGGATATCGATGAAAAAGACAGAGAAGATGCTCTGGAATACTATAGAGATTACATGGATGAGGCAGGTATTTCTGAGTTTGCTTCGGTGGATGGAATGCTGGATACTCCGGAAAAAGTTGCTATATCGATTCGTGCGTCTCTGAATAGTGATGATGAAGAACAGAGTGAATTCAGCGAGCAGGGAGTTAAGGATGCACGGTGGGAACCTCAGAAGCATATGCCGGATGTTTATCAAAAAGATGGCTGGACAGAGGCGAAAAACCGACAGTCCAACGCCGGTTGGCAGGAGACATCCGATATATATTCGGATAGAAGAAATGAAGAAAGGTATGAACGGGACGAGTGGAAAACTGAGGGAGAAAGAGAGGATGAAAGCGAATCACGCCGGGGTAATAAACTGGGCAAGATCTTGTTGATCATTATTCTCTGTATCGTGGGATTTCCGCTCATCGGCGGCGCCGGAAGTGTAGCGTTTGGCGTTTTACTTACAATCTGTGGTGCGATGCTTGCTGTAGTTGTCGGCATTGGAGGCGGTGCCATTGGTTTTACTGTCGGCGGCGTGGTCCTTTTTGTTATGAGTATTGTCCATATGGTGACTTCTGTACCGGAAGGGATCATGATGATGGGATTTTCTTTTTTCATGCTGGCGTTGGGGATACTCTTCGTGTTGTTTACGATTCTGATATGTACCCGGTTGATCCCATGGATCGTCCGGGGGATTGTCGGATTGTTTCGCAGGATATTTCACAGAGGAGGTGCTGAAGCATGAAGAGAGGAACCAAAATATGGTTGATCGTGGCGTTGATCTTTGGACTGATCGGCGGAGGGTTATGTCTTTCGGCAGCGATTCTCGGCGTCACTTATGATGATGTGAGCCATATGGTCTATGATGGTGATTTTGCATGGAGGATCGGACCATTTCGATGGATTCCCCAAGAGGAAAGCAGCAGATATGAAATCAACAGCCTGGATGCGGGCGGACAGGAGAAAGTGACATTGCAGGAAACGACAGAATTACTGCAGATCGCTATGGATTATGGAAGCTTGACAGTAAAAACCTCGGATTCCGGTGAAACCTGGCTGGATGCGGGAAATGATGCGGATTATTTTGAGTGGAACTTTGATGGAAGCACATTGACAGTGCAAAACTGTGACCGGGATTTTGGATGGATGGATATAGGTACGCCGAAAGCCACCCTGTATATCCCGTCCAATAGTAATTTTGAATATGTGGATATCGATGTGGATGCCGGAAGCTGTACCATTGAAACGCCGATTCAGTGTGGAGCGATGAACGTGGATGTGGATGCCGGAGCTGCTGATCTGAAAAATGTCAATACCGGTTGGCTGAACCTGGACTGTGATGCCGGAAAAATAACCTTTAAAGGAAAAGCTGCAGATGGCGGTGAGGCGGATGTGGATGCCGGGGCCATTGAAATGACATTGACGGGCGCCGAAGTAACGGATTATAATTATGATATTAACGTTAATGCAGGAAGCCTGTCGATCAATGATAAGAAGTTATCAGGTCTGGAGCATGAGCAGTTTATCAACAATAATGCGCCGTCGGATTGGTCCCTTGGCTGTGATGCGGGCAAAATTAATATGCAGATTAAAAATAAATGAGGTGAAAGATGATGAAAAGATTATATCGTTCCAGAGACAATCGTGTTCTTTGTGGTGTTTGCGGAGGTATTGGTGACTATTTAGATGTGGATCCGACGATTATACGGCTTTTGTGCCTGCTTCTCGGGTTTACAGGAACCGGGCTGCTCGTATATATAGTGGCTGCGATCATTGTGCCGGAAGAAAGATAAATACGGAAAACAGATAAGATCTGCGGTATGCTTGAGAAAGGTGTACCGCAGTTTTTTGTTTTATATTCAGAATGAAGCTTTTCCAAGTTCAGCGGAATGTTTTCAAAGCCTGTACATATATTAGTTTCAGGTGGTGATCTTTTGGAGAATATTCTTTCGGCGAGATTGCGGCGAAGTTTTTGCCCTTTTCAGAAGATGTGGAAAAGGGTTCAGGAAATCCGTCTGCGCAGCGGACAGCCATTAACGCTGCGTTTGTCCGGTGAAGAATGGTTTGTGGATGAAAAGGGAAAGATGAGCAAAACGGAACAGGGAGCATTGCGGGTAACGGCCGGGGATATACAGGAGAGCATGGCCTACATATGTAAGTATTCTCTATATGCCTATGAGGATGAACTGCGTCAGGGGTTTATTACGATCCGCGGCGGACATCGTATCGGAGTGGCCGGTCAGACCGCCGTGACGGATGGAAGAGTGCGGAGTATTTCCTGTGTGTCGTCATTAAATATCCGGATCGCTCATCAGATCAAGGGCTGTGGAGAACCGTTCTTTCCCTATTTGTGGGAAAATGGACAGCCATGTCACACATTGATCATATCTCCGCCGGGCGGGGGAAAAACGACGCTGCTCAGAGATTTTATCCGCCTTTTTTCCAACGGCCTTAATATTTATCCGGGCGTCAGTGTCAGTCTGGTGGATGAGCGCTCTGAGGTAGGCGCCTGCTACATGGGCATCCCGCAGAATGACGTCGGTATGCGGACCGACGTGATGTCAAATTGTCCAAAGGCTGAGGGCATAGGGATGATGGTCCGTTCTATGGCCCCGCAGATCATGGCTTTTGACGAATTGGGCGGAGCGGAGGATGTATTGGCGGTTCAGCGGGCAGTTCACAGCGGCTGCCATATTCTTACGACCATTCACGGAAGTGACTTTAAGGATGTGGATCAGGGCGGCTGCCGTGGGATTTTTGAACGTTATGTGTTTTTGGACGGATGGCGGCGGGCCGGGCGGGTGTCCGAAATCCTGGATCAGGAGGGACGGATTTTATTTAAGGCGGTATAAAATGTGGTGGATGAAATGTATCGGCAGTCTGTTGGTTTTTGCAGGCTGCGGTTTTCTGGGATGGGAGAAAGGAGCGGCGCTGAGACATCGGATATGGCTTCTCAGAGAGATGAATCAGAGTCTGATACTTTTTAAAAGCCTGACGGGAACCTACAGACTTCCTTTGGATATGGTTTTCATGCGTATCAGCGGTCAGATGAAAAGGCCTGTTTCTGATTTTTACAGGAGGCTGGCCGACCGCTTCGGGCAGCAGGAGGAACCCGAAGGCGTGCGGTTGTGGCAGCAGACGGTGGAAGAAATGGAAAATGTATTTGATGTGGAAGACCGGGAACTGTTTGGACGACTCGGACATTTTATCGGAATTCAGGATGTTCATATCCAGGCATCGGCTGTAGATGCTTGTACAGAAGAAATACGGGAACGGCTCTCGATTCTGGAGACAGAGCGGCCGGGCAGAGAGAAACTGTATCAGGTCCTGTCATTGACCATCGGTGGTTTTTTGGTCATTTTATTCATTTAGAGAGGGGGCGTCTATGTCCATTCAGCTTATTTATAAAATTGCGGCCGTAGGCATCCTGATATCCATTTTGACCCAGGTGCTGAAACATTCGGGTAGGGATGAGCAGGCATTTTTGGTCAGTCTGGCCGGACTGATTCTTGTGCTGCTGTGGATCGTTCCCTATATCTATGAGCTTTTTCAGACGGTGGAGCAGATGTTCGCACTTTGATTGGGGGGATTCGGATGATCAAGATTGCCTGTATTGGATTGATGGCTGTATTTCTGGCGTTAAAATTAAAAAGTGTCCAGCCCGAATATGCCTTACTTACGGGAATCGCAGCCTGCGTTGTTCTGTTTGGATTTTCTGTATCCAAGCTGGAAGTGATATTTTCGGGAATTGACACGATCCGGCAGTACTTGTCGGTGAACAGCGCCTATATTGCCATTATTTTGAAGGTTATTGGCATTGCTTATGTGAGTGAATTTTCGGCAAATTTATGCAAGGATGCCGGATATGGCGGTATTGCCTCCCAGATTGAAATGTTTGGTAAATTAAGCATCCTTGTGATGAGCCTTCCGATCCTGACCACATTGCTCACGACAATACAGGAATTTATGGGGGAATGATGGCAGGGTGGAAGAGGAAATATGTCCGGCGGTGGCTGCTGTTGGCCCTGACTCTCTGGTTTGTCGGCTGGATTCCTGTTATGGCGGCAGCAGATGAAGAGGATTTGCTGGATTATAGACAGATTCAGGAGGTTATGGATGATATGCTGCCCTCATCGGTGGAAATATCTTTTTCAGAACTGGTAGGACAGTTGGTCAGCGGCGATATACAGGGCGTGTTTGACAGTCTTAAGGATTATTTACTGGATCAGCTTTTTTATGAAATCCGGACCAATCGGATCCTATTGGTTCAGATGGTGGGAATCGTATTTATCAGTGCGGTATTTACTAATTTCTCTATGGCTTTTTCAAAGACATTTGTGGCGGAAACAGGATTTTATCTGACCTATATGGTATTGTTTTCTCTGCTTCTGACATCTTTTATGACGGCAGTTCAGATGGCTTCCGGCCTGATGAGCAATATGCTGAAATTTATGTCTGCATTGGTTCCTGTGTTTTGTTTGTCCGTCACTTTTACGGGAAATATTCAGACAGGCATATGGTATCAGCAGGCCATGGTTACGGGGATCACGCTGACTCAGTGGCTGGTCTCTAAGTTTATTTTAAGTCTTATCCATATGTATGTACTGATTTCCCTTGTCAATCAGTTGTCAAAAGAAGATTCTCTCTCAAAATGTGCCGATTTGATAAAAACGGTGGCCGGATGGTCTTTGAAAACAGTTCTCGGCATAATCCTTGGATTAAATTTTATACAAAGTCTTGTAATGCCCGCGTTTGATTCTCTGAAAAATGGCTGGGCCATGAGGGTGACATCGGCGGTGCCGGGAGTAGGGGATGCCATGGGAACAGCCATGCAGACGGTCATCGGTTCGGCGGTCCTTATTAAAAACGGCATCGGCGCCGCCGGACTTATCGTGCTTGCTTTTTTATTTTTAATACCGGCAGTCAAGCTGGCAGTGATTGTTTTGATGTATCAGGCCGCCCAGGCCATCGTTCAGCCGGTGGCGGACAAGCGGATGCTGAATTGCCTGCATTGTGTTTCGGAAGGCGTTTTGCTGCTTTTAAAAGTGCAGGGGATGGTGTTTATCCTTTTTTTCCTGTCTATGGCAATGATGACAGCCGCATCCGGAGCAATTTTCGGCGGATAGAGGAGGTGGAGCAACGACGGAATGATGGGAATTTTTCAGGAATGGATTCAAAATATTGTGGTGTTTCTTCTGCTCATGACAATGGCAGGACAATTAATTCCCGATGAAAAGTACAAAAAATATATACGGCTGACCATGGGCCTGCTGCTGATCCTTGTCGTTCTGCTTCCTCTGACCCGGCTGGCCGGGAT
>CATZYB010000087.1 GCA_958426095.1 uncultured Lachnospiraceae bacterium | reverse complement strand
CGGCAGGGCATAAAAAAACGCCACAGGTTTGTGTTACCCATGGCGTTGCCCCGGCAGATGGCCGGTCTGTATTCAGTTACTCATTACTTACTCCTCGTTATCCTCCATCCCCAGCCAATCTTCAAAGGATTTTCTGGAAATGCGGATCATGTTTCCAATCCGGATCGTCTGGAACTCGCCGGAGTTTGCCAGCTTATAAGCAGAGGATTTTCCAATGCCGAGAATAGCGGCTATGTCCTCCACGGTGTAGGTCCTGTTTTTCGGCGTCTGCTTTTCGCCCGATACACTCATAATCTGCCTCCTGTTTCTTGTCGGCGTTTTGCCCATACCTGCCCGGTATCCCTGACGGAAAAGGCCCTCACAGGCACGCTCCCTGCTAAGAATTTGCTAATTTGACCTTCTGAACGCCCCGTCACGAGGCGGCATTACAGGGATTTTTATGCAAGTTGACCAGTAACCAGGCAATACAATTTCAGATTAAACAATAAGGCAAATTATGAAGCGGACGATGTACGAAGCGGCACGCCATACTCCTAAGCGGTAGGTCGTGGGTTCGAATCCCGTCGGGAACGTCAAAAAAAACGCCGAAAACCTTGTTCTTTCAAGGCTTTCGGCGTTTTCTACTATTTTTTCATCAGTCCAATACCGGCATTCCAGGCAGTTGCAACTTTTTCTCCAGTGGAGTAGTAGCCATTTTGAAATTGATCAAACATTAGTGCATGAAGTTTTTTCGGATCAACCTTACCATTCTCAGAAAGTACAGCTTCTTCAGCCTTGACATTTACAATTTTTCCAACGATTCCGGACACATGTTCTGTTTCCAGAAATTCCAGTAACTCACATTCCATAACAACAGGGAATTCTTCAATAATCTGAGCATATACTTTTTAGCTCTTTACAGCAATGTAACCGTTACGTTCAATCTTATCAATAATTTTGTTTCCAGAAGCGATACCAAAGAAATCTGCAACATCTCCATGGGTTTCATCAGCCAAAGCTACAGTAAAAGCTTTGCTTTTCTGAATGTTCAGCCAAGTTTTTTTACCTTCTCCAATAAAAAGAATGATTTTATCCATATCGCAAATCTGTCCCCAGGCTACATTCATTACATTTACTTTTTCGTTTTCGTCATATGCAGCTACCATCAGAACCGGCATTGGATAGACAGCTGGAACGACGCCAATATTTTTTTTCATATTGTAGATACCTCCTCATAATGATTTGATTGCATTTTTTAATGAATCTGCTTATAATTATATTGATATTAAGAAAAAATAACAAGTACCATCTTTTATGTTAGGTACTTACTTTGGAGAAAGTATATGATAAAAAATTATATTGAAAATGCGAATTTTGAAGATACAGGATTCAGTTATACATTATCTCTGATTTCGGGTAAATATAAAATGGTTATTCTTTATTGCCTAATGGAGTATCAGACAGTACGTTTCAATGAACTGCAGCGATATTTGAAGAAGATTTCGGATAAGACGCTGAGTCAAAATTTGAAGGAACTGGAAAATGATGATTTGATTCACAGAGAGGTATATCCACAGATTCCGCCAAAGGTTGAGTATTCTTTAACAGAAAGAGGCATATCACTCATGAAGGTTTTGGATCAATTATGCATATGGGGTGAAGAGAACCGGAGATGAAATCATTCAGAAAAACGAAATAGACCATTAAAGGATAGCAACAGAGAGTTGCTTGGTTTCCTGAAACAAAGATGGTATTATATTTACGAGGTGATGATTTATATGGAAACAAAGGATATTATATTTGAACTCCGAACCAAAACCGGATTATCTCAAGAAGAGCTTGCAGAAAAACTCTATGTCTCTCGGCAGGCGGTATCTCGTTGGGAAACTGGTGAAACCGTGCCAAATACGGAAACTCTGAAACTGTTATCGAAGCTGTTTGATGTTTCTATCAATACCCTGTTAGGTTCTCCACGGAAGTTGATTTGTCAATGCTGCGGTATGCCCCTTGATGATTCTTCTATCAGCAAAGAGATTGACGGTACATTCAACGAGGAATACTGCAAGTGGTGTTATACTGACGGAAAATTTGTTTACACAAACCTTGAGGAATTAACGGATTTCCTTGTTGGCCATATGTCAAATGAAAACTGGCCTCCTGAGCAGGCACGAGCTTTTTTTGAAACACAGTTACCACAGCTTAAGTACTGGCAGAAAACAAAGGAATAAATCGAGCTTTCAAATAGAATGGCAATTCTAAAAATCGGAGATATATAAAAAGGTAAAATAGTTGATAATGATGGAGCTGATGATCTTGCGTATTAACGCAGAAAATCAGCTCTATATTTTTATGAAAAATTTCATTGACAAATAATAAGCGTTATGTATAATAAGCAGTGTATGATGTTTAGTTTTACTAAACTTTAAGATTATTTTTATAACTACAAATACAGCAGTCGATTTGCTGTAGGAGGCTAACATGGATATTGGACGAAAATTGAAGGATCTGCGTGTAAAAAAAGGTCTTACCCAGGAAGAGCTGGCTGACCGGGCGGAGTTGACCAAGGGATTTATTTCCCAGTTGGAACGAAACTTAACGTCGCCGTCGATTGCCACTTTAATGGATATTCTTCAATGTCTGGGAACAAATATCGGTGATTTTTTCAATGAAGAGACGGAAGAGCAGGTAGTATTTTCAAAGGGAGACTATTTTGAAAAACTAGATGGTGAGTTGAAAAATAAGATTCAATGGATTATTCCTAATGCACAGAAAAACGTGATGGAACCGATTCTTTTGACGCTGGAACCCGGAGGTTCCACCTATCCCGATAATCCTCACGAGGGAGAAGAATTTGGATATGTGCTTAAAGGTTCGGCCAGGCTGCATATTGGTAATAATGTGTATAAGATAAAGAGCGGTGAATCTTTTTATTTCCTGCCGGAGAAACAGCATTATCTGGAATCACGTCATGGAGCGACAGTGCTCTGGGTGAGTTCCCCGCCTAGTTTTTAATATTTTTTGGTACTTAGGAGGAAAAAAAGTTGAGCAAAAAGCCATTGATCGACCTGGTAAATATTACCAAATCCTTTGATGACACTTGTGTTCTGGATGATCTGAACCTGTCTATCAAAGAGAATGAATTTTTAACATTGCTTGGACCTTCGGGATGCGGAAAGACAACAACGCTGCGGATTCTGGGCGGTTTTGTAACGCCGGATAAGGGCAGCGTCATTTTTGACGGACAGGATATCACTCAGATACCTCCGAATAAGAGAAATCTGAATACAGTGTTCCAGAAATATGCTCTGTTTCCTCATATGAATATTGAGGAGAATATTGCCTTTGGGTTAAAGATCAGTCATAAGTCAAATACTTATATTAAAGATAAAATTAAATATGCTTTGAAACTGGTAAATCTCGAGGGATATGAAAAGCGTATGCCTTCCTATCTGTCCGGCGGTCAGCAGCAGCGGATCGCCATTGCCCGCGCCATTGTCAATGAGCCAAAAGTGCTTCTTCTGGATGAGCCTTTGGGAGCCCTGGATTTAAAACTGCGTCAGGACATGCAGTATGAGCTGATCCGGTTAAAAAATGAGTTGGGAATTACCTTTGTTTATGTAACCCATGATCAGGAGGAGGCTCTGACCATGTCGGATACGGTGGTTGTTATGAATCAGGGGTATATTCAGCAGATGGGAACGCCGGAGGATATTTATAATGAACCGGAAAATGCCTTTGTGGCTGACTTTATTGGTGACAGTAATATTATCGATGGATTAATGGTCCGGGACGAATTGGTTGAAATTCTCGGGGTGAAGTTTGCCTGCGTGGATAAAGGTTTTGGAAATTATAAACCGGTGGATGTGGTCATCCGGCCAGAGGATATTATTCTTGGAAATCCGGGTGAGGGTTCCATGGATGGCGTAGTGAGTCATTTGATCTTTAAGGGCGTTCACTACGAGATGGAAGTTATGGCAAATGGTTTCGAGTGGCTGGTGCAGAGTACGGTGGCTCATGCAGTGGGCACTCCGGTGAGCCTTCGGGTAGACCCGTTTAATATTCAGATTATGAATAAACCGGAATCCGAAGATGAGAAAGCTGTGGCATTGGATGAATAAGCGGAAACTTTTGACAGGTCCTTACCTGTTATGGGCGGTTGGATTTATTATATTGCCCTTATTAATGATTATCTATTATGGTCTGACATCTTCAGACGGCGGATTTACCCTTGAAAATCTTCTGGCTATCGGGGATCCGATTCATTATAAAGCGTTGGGTCAGTCATTGTTGATCGCCTTTGGCAGTACATGTATAAGTCTGATCATCGCTTATCCATTAGCCTATATACTGAGTAAAAACCAGGGAGGAAAGAAAGGCATTATAATTATGTTGTTTATCCTTCCGATGTGGATCAATTTTTTACTGCGGGTTTTGGCATTACAGATGATTCTTGCCAATACGGGTATTTTGAATGGAATTCTTAACTTTTTTGGACTTCCATCCCAGCATCTGCTTTACACCCGGACAGCGATTCTTATAGGAATGACCTATGATTATCTGCCGTTTATGATTTTGCCGATTTATAATGCCATGTGCAAGATTGACAAGGATCTGATCCATGCGGCAGCGGACCTTGGCGCCGGAAATCGATTGATTTTCCGAAAGATTATTCTGCCATTGTCCATGCCCGGCGTGATCAGCGGAATCATTATGGTGTTCGTTCCGAGTATATCTGAGTTTGCCATTGCGGATATACTGGGAGGTTCAAAGATATTGCTTATCGGCAATGTCATCGAGCAGGAGTTTTCATTGACTAACAATTGGAACCTGGGTTCGGGTCTGTCGATCGTGCTGATGGTATTTATATTTATCAGCATGGCGGTAATGAATAAAAATGATGCCAGGGGGGAGGGGCAGATGATATGGTAAAACAATGGATTGAAAAATGCTATGTGGGACTGATATTCTTTCTGCTGTATGCGCCGATCGCTATCCTTGTCGTCTGTTCTTTTAACGCTTCAAAATCCCGTCGGGTCTGGGGCGGATTTACCCTTCAGTGGTATGCGGAATTATTTCAGGACGAAGCCGTCATAGAAGCGGTTCGGACATCGCTGATGCTGACGACGATGGCGGCCGTCATCGCTGTAGTGCTTGGAACGATGGCGAGTATTGGAATTACGGTCATGGGTCAGAAAAAGCAGCAGGCCATTCTGACAGTGACGAATATCCCTATGCTGAATGCGGACGTGGTGACTGGTATTGCCATTATGCTCCTTTTCGGACGTTTCTGGAATCTGGGGTATTTTTCGATGCTGGCGGCCCATATTACCCTGGGGGTGCCTTATGTCATATTAAATGTTATGCCGAAGCTGCAGCAGACAAATTTAAGTACCTACGAGGCGGCCCTTGATTTGGGAGCGTCGCCGATATACGCTTTCTTTAAAGTGGTTCTGCCGGATATTCTGCCGGGAATTTTTTCTGGATTTCTGCTGGCGTTTACCATTTCACTGGACGATTTTGTGATTACTTATTTTACAAAGGGCGCCGGAATGAATACTATATCCACGATGATCTATCAGCAGGTACGCCGTGGTATTGATCCGAAAATGTACGCGCTCTCAACACTCTTTTTCCTGTTGATTTTGATCATACTCTGGCTTGCCAATCGAATTTCGGCGAGACAGGTTCAGGAGACCGCAGGATAGAAGGGAGAAGGCAGTGAAAAGATTTAAAATATACATGAGCTTGTTAGCAGGCAGCGCCATGCTTTTATGTGGCTGTGCTGGTTCGGATCCGGCGGCGGCTTCGGATTCGGGAAATACACTGGTTGTGTTTAACTATGGCGATTATATTGATTTTACCACCATCGAGATGTTTGAAAAGGAAACAGGGATCCGTGTGGAGTATGAGCAGTATGTGACGCCGGAGGATATGTATACAAAGTATCAGTCCGGAAATATTCCTTATGATCTGATCTGCACCTCGGATTATATGGTGGAAAAAATGATCCGCAATGGGGAAGCAAAAAAAATAGATACGGATTCTATGGAATATTATGATAATCTGGATCCGACTTACCTGAAGTTTTGTCAGGCCTTTGATGCGGAGAATGAATATGCAGTTCCTTATTTCTGGGGAACGGTGGGAATTCTATATAATACGGAGCTGGTAGACGAGGAAGTCGAAAGTTGGGATATTCTCTGGAATGAGAAATATGAGAATCAGATCATCATGGAAAACAGTATGCGGGATGCTTTTGAGGTTCCTTTAAAATGGAAGGGTAAATCGTTAAATACGACGGATGAAGAGGAACTTCGGGAAGCCCAGGCTATGCTCATGGACCAGAAAAGATTGGTGATGGCCTATATGGTGGATGAATCCAGAGACGCCATGATTGCCGGCGATGCGGCTTTAGCTGTAATTTATTCCGGCGATGCAACGGCGGCCATGGAAGCTAATGAAAATCTGGACTATGTGGTGCCGGAGGAAGGTTCAAATATATGGTTTGACTGTTGGATGATCCCTGATTCCTGTGAGCATCAGGAAAATGCCCAGAAATTTATCGATTTTATGAACAGGGAAGATATTGCCCGGATAAACTTTGATTATGTGTATTATGGTACTCCGAATAAGGCTGTCTATGACGGACTGGATGAGGAGACAAAAGAGGACTATACAATTTTTCCGGAAGATGATATACTGGAAAAGTGCGAGGTATATAAATATCTTGGTTCAGAAGCTGAGAATTTTTATAATCAATTGTGGAAAGAATTGAAAGCATACTGAATATAGAAAAACGGCTGTATGGATATGGTTGTTCTGTGCAGCCGTTATTTATTGTGAATGGAAAATTCACAAATAGGAGGAAAAAGTTTGGAACTGTTGGAGGAAGTTATTCAAGTATACATCGAGCGAAAAGAGTGGTTTGCAGAGCTGATTTTACAGCATATCTCCCTGTCGGCCATTGCGATTCTTTTTGCGGGGATCATTGGACTTCTGATCGGAATGTGGATTGCCGAGCATGACCGGATTTCACCGATAATTTTGGGTATTGCCAATGTATTTTATACGATCCCGTCAATCTCTCTGCTGGGAATGCTGATTCCCTTCATTGGGATTGGAAATAAGACGGCGGTGGTGGCCCTGACCATTTACGGTATTATGCCGATGGTACGAAATACTTATGCGGGGATTAAGGGGGTGGATGAAGATATTATTACAGCAGCCCGGGGAATGGGGAGTACAGATTTTCAAATCATGGTGAAAATCAAATTGCCGCTGGCCCTGGGAGTTATCATTGCCGGTATTCGAAATATGGTCGTCATGACTATTTCTGTTGCGGCCATTGCTTCATTTATCGGGGCAGGCGGTCTTGGCGTGGCAATTTACAGAGGTATTACGATTTATAATACGGCATTGACCTTCGGAGGAAGTTTTTTAATTGCATTATTGGCATTGGCCAGTGATTTACTGATTGGATTGTTAGAAAAAAAGATTAAAAGGAAAGGAAGAATTTAATATGAAATTGCGAAAAACAGCAGCCGGATTGGCGGCGTTGATGATGATAACGGCGGTTATGACAGGATGCGGAAATAAGGCGGAAACGACAAAGGATTCTGAAAGTGCGGCGGCGTCGGGAGAAACCATCAAGATTGCAACCAAACCGATGACAGAACAGTATGTTCTGGGAGAAATGTTAAAGCTTGTCATTGAAGACAGTACAGATTACAGCGCGGAAATCACAAAAGGTATCGGCGGCGGTACAAGTAATATACATCCGGCGATGGAGAAGGGTGAATTTGACCTCTATCCGGAATATACGTCCAGCGGCTGGGTTATGGTTTTGAAGCATGAAGCATCAGATATCAGCGATGAGGAAATGTTTGAAAAACTGAAAGAGGAGTATGAGGAAAATTTTGATATGACATGGGTTGGCCTGTATGGATTTAATAATACCTATGCCATTGCTGTCCGCAAAGATGCTGCGGATGAATATCAGTTAAAAACTACATCGGATCTGGCGAATGCTGCCGATCAGCTTGTATTCGGAGGAAATCCGGATTATATTGAACGGGAAGATGGATTTAAGCTGGTATGTGAAACCTATGGTTTGGAATTTAAGGATGTTAAGGATATTGATATTGGCTTAAAGTACGAGGCGATGGCAAAGGGTGATATTGATGTGACGAATGGCTTTACTACGGATGCACAGCTTAGCCGGGATGATGTGGTCGTACTGGAAGATGATAAGAATTTACAGGTGAATTACTACTGTTCCACAGTTGTCAGAGAGGATGCTCTGGAAAAATATCCGGGTCTGGAAGACGCACTTATGAAAATGGACGGCATTCTGACAGATAAAGAGATGGCCGGACTCAATTATCAGGTGGAAGTTGAAGGAAAAGACGAAGCCGACGTTGCAAAAGAATTTTTGATTTCAAAGGGAATTATTGCAGAATAATTGGGGAGAAATTTGATGAATATTATTACACTGGAACATGTGACGAAAAGTTTTGATGGTCAAAAAGTGCTGGAGGACTTTAATCTTTCCATACGGGAAGGGGAATTTCTTACAGTGATCGGCCGGTCCGGCTGCGGCAAGACGACGATGTTAAAGCTGATCAACGGGCTTTTGACACCGGATGATGGAAAGATATGTATTGAAGGCAATAATATTGTCGAAACAGATATTATTGCCCTCAGACGCCGGATTGGTTATGTCATTCAAAACAGAGGGTTATTTCCCCATATGACGGTGGAAAAAAATATTACCTATGTTCCTGTGATCAGTGGAAAGAAGAATAAAAAAGAGAATCATGAGCTGGCCCTGAAGCTTTTGAAGCTGGTCGGATTGGAAGAGGATAAGCTGAAGCGTTATCCGTCAGAATTGTCCGGCGGCCAGCAGCAGCGGGTAGGAATTGCCCGGGCCCTGGCGGCGGAGCCGAAAATTCTTCTCATGGATGAACCCTTTGGGGCATTGGATGAGATTACCCGTCAAACTATGCAGGATGAGATTTTAAGACTTCAAAAGGAACTGAAATTGACGATCATATTTATTACCCATGATATTCGGGAAGCAATGAAATTAGGCGATAGGGTCATGGTGATGGAGAGTGGAAAGGCTGTTCAGCTTGATACGCCGGAAAATATATGCCAGGCTCCGGCCGACAGCTTTGTGTCTGATTTGATAAAATGTGTATTATAAACTGAGAAAGCAGAAAAAATAAGGGATATCCGAAGGGACACTTTACATAAGGAAGTGTCCCTTCCGGCGTTTTAGAAAATTTGTAATGACGGTTGGATATGATGAATTTGTAGGAATAACTAAATATAATTGGAGGAAACTACAATGAAATCATTATTTGAGCAATTCGGCGGTACATACCGAAAAGAAAGCGATTATGCAGTTCCAAATCTTGAAACACCAGACACAGGAAATTTTGAAATCGGTATTTATGGACAGCTACATTTATATTTTCTACAACATTACCTTAGAATAACTTACATAAACCTACTTACAAGCGGAAAACTTAATGAGTACCTTGTTGAAATTGACAGTCAAGCACAAGAGCGTGTCTTTCGGATTGTAGAGCAGATAAAACAAGCCCAAGGCATTACCGAGCAATTAAAAGAGAATAATCCTATAAAATGGATAAGAATCATGAATTGCGTTAGGCGACAGGCGGAAGAAATCGTTTTAAAAGAAATGATTTATAGCTAATTAGGGATGGCATCGGCGTGAAGCTGATGCCGCCTTTAATCTTATGAGAGTAGAAATCTTAATGCGTTTGTCGTATAATTGATTTGTAAAATTTATGGTTTTTATATCGAATTCAAGAAAAATCATTTTGCATAGTCTCAATAAATTTGTTATGAAAGGAAAAACATATGAAAAAGAAAACCAAAAGTGACTCTTTGCCAATATTTATAAAGGTCATATATTTTGATGAGCCTACAGCGCAAGACTATATTGACATCGTTAATGGAGGTCGGTTGGATTGGAGTAAAGAAGAGAATAAAGAAAGAGCAGCAAAAATTCTTACAGAAATAGAGGCACAGGCAGAAAGTGGATTTAATATTCTAAATTTTATTAAAGCATCGTTCTCTGGTGGTGTGAGTAGTAATATTTCTGGTGAGATTTCTAAAATGCTAGATACAACTTTAAAAAATACTTTATTGACAGATTACATATCCGAAGCATTTAAAGATGATAATGTAAGAAAATTTGAAAATGACGGTGTGTATGCCCCAGAAAATTCTGTTTCCATGTATAAGATGTATAGCTCTTATTTGACAATAGTCCCCAAAGAGCAGTTACCTATTGATATGGAAAAGTTAAATGAGGCTTTATTGGGAGAACGTGGATATTATGCAATGTTATTGGCGAGTGAAAAAACACCTACATGCGTTTTGAGATTTAATATAAAAGCATTCAAAAATAATTACAATCTTGCTGATTTATCCAAGATGAAATTAACTTATTATGGTGTGAAAGTGGGGATATGCAAGAAAGAACAATTATCTATTGAGAAAGAATTTGAATTAAAATCTGAGAATGCAAAGC
>CATZYB010000086.1 GCA_958426095.1 uncultured Lachnospiraceae bacterium | reverse complement strand
GCATCACCTGCCACGATATACGAGATATTTTTTTCGTCCAGATAGGTCAGATATTCCCTGCTGACCTGCTTGGAAGTAATAAGGATATGCGGTTTCTCATATTGGCTGTCATGTTTCCAAAGCAGAGTGCCCTTCGTGTCTACAACGATGGTATAACCATTGCTACTTTCCGCCTTTTTAGAAATGGCTTCTTTCCCAAAAGGCAAATTATTTTCAGGCTTAAATTCTCCGGGTTCCGCCAGCTCCAGCCTTGCGGTCGTCTTTCCGCTGATTGCGGACTCAAGCCCCAGTTCATCCAGCAGAGGATAATAGTCCTCCACACCCGCAAGTTTCCCCACCATGTCACAGTCGATTCTTCCGTCAACGGATGTCATCATGTAGCATACAATATACGGTTTGTTCATATAAATTATCCTTCCTTTTTCATATAGTTTCTTCCATGTTAAAGTTACTAAGACAACGTTCTTCCCAACTCATACGCCAGCTTGGGAAATTTAGATCGCCGAGTCATATCGACTGTTCCGCATCCTGTGCCAAGTACCATACCCTTATCTGTCAGATTCAGATACCGGACAAGGGTTTTGTAATGGACTTCCAATGCCTGAAATGTCCAGCTTCTTTCGCACCGCGAATGAACTCTGAAGCCAATAAATTGGACGAGCCATTTTTATTGGGGCTTCCTTCTAATACGACAATTTTCATATCACTTTCATCTCCCAACAATAGACCACACATATCCACTCTATTCTCTGATACATCTACAGTATAAAATAAAAAAAGCACCTATAACAAATACTTGCTTTTCATGGTTTCTCATGCCTCAAAGGTATATCTTGAATATTAAAAAAGAGCTTAAAGTATGTACAGATGCCGCCAGTCGGCCCGCCCTGTCATTGTCCAGCCGCAGCACAATCACTTTAATCTCCGGGTGGTCATGCAGGTATTGCGTCAGCACCAGAGGCACGGCGCTCTCCTCGATCTTCTCTTTTGGCTGATACACGCCTGCCAGTGACAGCAGATGATCTTTTCTCCAATCTATCCCGGTTCGTAGTTTTTGAGGTAGGTCAAAATCCATCTCTCTGGCCTGCGCGACTACCTCCGGTGGAATATAAGACATTTCAAAACCTCCTCCCGTACCGTGTACTCATAGGTGTGGTTCAAAATTTCCTCCGGCAGCTGGGAAAGCAGCCATGCCCGGTAGGTCTCCTGTTCGGCAAACATTTTCTCGTACAAAGCTGTATTGAGCTGTTCGCTGTTCATGGATTTACCTCCTTTGGACATAGAAAAAGCCGGAAGATCTCTGAAATGAAATCTTCCGGCTATGGTTGATTTTTAGTTGTTAATTTTCATATAATTATCGCCGCGCTGTCAGCAATCACCTCAGAAGAGAAGCCATCGTTCACATTCTTCCGTTCTGCCCCTCCGCTTCCAGCTTCCCCAAAAGGTAAAGGAAAGCAATGGCCGGCACCCGCAGAATAGGCGTTGCTGTTTCGTGTTTTGTAATTCCAAAGTCATCAAGCTGTTTGGTAATCAGAAAAGCGGTTGTAACCTTGGCTTTTTCGTCTTGACAAAGTTCTACGATTGCGTCCGTCATGGGAACGTGAGAGTTATTGCGGTACTTTACCTCACAGAGAATCTTCTGCCGGGGAAGCTCGATGACAACATCTACCTCCTTTTGGTTATCTTTTGCTTTCCGGAAGTATCCAAGCTGGGCGGTACTTCCTTGATAGAAAGAAACAATATGCTTGTAAATCGCAGTCTCCACCATGGCACCAAGTTCCCGCTCATCCGACAGCACATCATCCACCATCAGCACAGCATTGCGGATTGCGGCATCCGCAATAAAGATTTTGGGCCGCCCCTTTAAGGCTCCTTTGCTGCCAACATCCATCGGTTTTGCCAGATAAATCAGATTAGACATTTCCAGAGCATGGATGTAACTGTCAATGGTTGCTACCGATGTGTTTTCCAACTCCTTAGCTGCCGTTGTCGCGTTAAATATCTCGGTGGAGTTCATACACAGGTAAAGAAAGAGTTTCTCCATCAACAGCGGGCTGCGAATGTTAAAGAGCGTGAGGACATCCCGCTTGATTACCTTATCTACCACGTCTTCCCGCAGCATTCGTTGTGCATATAGGTCATCATCAGACAGTACAAGCTCCGGAAATCCTCCGATTGTCAGATAGCGGTTAAAATGATTTTGCAGGCTGGAAAACCGACTAATTAAATCGCCTAATTCCGCATGGGACATGCTTACCAATTCCGAAATCCGAATACCCTTGGGAAGTTCCGGTTCCTCCAGCTCCAGAAGTTTGCAGTATTCATAAAAAGACATGGTTGGAATTTTCAAAACGCTCCAGCGCCCGGTTCCGCTGTCTGTTCCGCCTTTTTCAAGAATCGGGCTTGCGGAACCAGTGGCAATCAGCCGAATATCCTTGCGGCTGTCATAGATGACTTTCATCCATAATTCCCAATTCTCTGTATATTGGATTTCATCAAAGAAAACATATTTGATACCCTCGACCGGATATAGGGATTCATAGATTGATAACACATTTTCCACATTGACCAATTTGAGGATCGGATTATCAAAAGTGGCATAGAAAATGTTTCGCGGATTGACGCCATCCTCTATCAGTCGCTCTATAATCTGATACATAATCGTGGTCTTGCCGACACGCCGGACGCCAGAGAGAATTGTGAATCGGCGGATCGTTTTATGTGTCAGCATTTTCAGAGCTTCATAGTATGCCAAACGCTTTTGGGGCTTGCTTTCCTCTTTAATTGCCACAGGTGATCTCCACCACGGATTATACTGTCTCAGGACTTTAATAACCTGTTCATCACTGACAATCGCCATAACGCACCTCCGTAATAATAGTATTCCTCCGGAGTTTACTAATTATACTTTGCAAACTCCTCAAAAAAACGCTAATCATATTATATCAGTGACGGCAGCTTTTTTCAAGAGTCTTATTCCGGTATGCGCTATTTGACAAATCCGCAATTTGGCGCATCTTTTTTTCAAATCCTATGCCGCTCCATATCATCCCGCTGCCACCTCAAATGCAGATACTGCACGAAGGTTGCACGTTCTTCTGCGGTCAAGTGAATCTCGCCGTTGCCGTCCATCAGCTCCATCGTAATATCACTGTCGATTTCCGGGAAATCCTCCTCCAGCCGGGTAGGGAGGTCAATATATGTTTCGCTCATGGTATCCGCCTCCAGATCGTCCCGCCAGTTCTCATAATCCAAATAATAATTACTCCAGATAATGTGTTTATCCTCTGTCATCGTGCATTCCCCCGATTTCTTTCCTTTTTCGGTGGATGTTTCTCCATATATTCTTTTAACGTACTTTCCACGCCCTCATAGTTCCAATCGTTTTCGGGATCGATATTCCGATAGGCATTATTAAGCACCGGATCTTTTTCCAATGCAATGGGACAGTTGGAAATCAGCGTCCCCCAATGATTGACCAGTATCCAGAAAAAACCCCGGAAAATGGCGTATTTCCGAGGTTTTTGAGCTGTTTTGATTCGATTTTTCTTGTTCGTTAACGCTTGCTGAACTGCGGAGCGCGACGGGCTGCTTTGAGACCGTATTTTTTACGTTCTTTCATACGTGGGTCACGTGTTAAGTAACCGGCTTTTTTGAGAACTGGTCTGTAGTCGTTATCTGCTTTCAGTAATGCTCTTGCGATACCATGTCTGATGGCACCAGCCTGTCCTGTAAATCCGCCGCCATGAACGTTTACGATCACGTCGAATTTATCTACTGTATTTGTAGCAACTAATGGCTGTCTTACGATAACTTTTAAGGTTTCAAGACCTAAATAGTTGTCAATGTCTCTTTTATTAATAGTGATATGGCCTGTTCCAGGTACAAGGTATACTCTGGCGATACTTTTCTTTCTTCTTCCTGTTCCGTAATATTTTACACTAGACAATGTTCTTCTCTCCTTCCGATATTATTAGTATTTAATTTCCAATACTTCTGGTTTCTGAGCAGCATGGTTATGTTCCGGACCTGCATACACATGAAGTTTTTTGATCATCTGTCTTCCGAGCGGTCCCTTTGGAAGCATGCCTTTTACTGCGAATGTAATAACATCTTCTGGTTTCTTTGCCAATAATTCTTTTAAAGTTGTTTCTTTCATACCACCTACATAATCGGAATGTCTGTAGTAGATCTTCTGGTCTAATTTTTTACCTGTAACTTTGATTTTATCAGCATTTACAACAATTACATAATCACCTGTATCCATGCTCGGTGTATATGTTGGTTTATTTTTTCCTCTTAAAACACTGGCAACCTGGGAAGCTAAACGACCTAATGTCTGGTCTGCTGCATCAACTACATACCATTTTCTTTCGATTGTTGCCGCACTAGCCATGTAACTTTTCATGGTTCGGACCTCCTTAATGTACTAAAAACAATGTATTCTTTAATAAATGCTACTTACCGGGGCTATGGATTTCGCATTTTTAGACATATCGTCACAATTAAATATTATATGGCAAATAAAAAGTGCTGTCAAGCACTTTTATTCCAAATATTCAATATTTACAAGGGTTAAGCCCTGGGGCGGCGCCGTCGGACCAACCACATACCGTTCACTGGTTTCAAGACTTCTTCGAATATCTTCGGTTGTTTTTTTATGAAATCCAACTTTCAGTAACCCGCCGACAATGATGCGGACCATGTTATAAAGGAACCCGTCGCCGGCAATGCGAAGGTATATCATATCCCCCTCTCGGGTCAGGGTCAGCTCGGTAATGGTCCTCACTGTGTTCGTCACCTTTGTTTTTACTGAACAAAAGTTATGGAAATCATGGGTTCCGATGATTTCTGCCGCAGCTTTCTCCATCGCTTCCAGGTCTAAGGCCTGAGGTACAAAATAACTGTTCAGCCGTTCATTCGGCAATGGCACCCGGCGATTCAAAATACGATATTCATAGGTTTTTAATGTATTCTGATATCTTGGGTGAAAATCTGCCGGAACTTCTTTTGCTGACTGAATGACAATGTCCCTGGGAAGCCGCTGGTTCAGGGCAGGAACAAAACGTTCCGCCGGCCAGGTTTTTTCCGTATCGAAGACCGCCACCTGTCCCAGCGCATGAACTCCTGAATCGGTCCGGCTGGCGCCGGTAAGCATAATCATTTCTCCGGTCAGCGCCTCGATATGCTTTTGCAGCACAGCCTGAATAGATACACCGTTTGGCTGAACCTGCCATCCACAGTAATTGGTACCGTCATAGGCCACTACAAGCTTAATCCGTCTTAGAGCCATAGTTTCACCCCGATCCAGATAAATATATAAATCAAAATAGCCATGTAAGCCAGATAATCCCGCCGTGCATAAACAAGCGGTTTCATTTTTGTACGTCCTACACCGCCATGATAACAGCGGGCTTCCATTGCCATAGCCAGGTCATTGGCCCGACGGATGGCTGAAATAAATAATGGCACAAGAATCGGTATGAGACTTTTTATTCTCTGAATCAGGTTACCGCTCTCAAAATCGGCGCATCGGGCCTGCTGCGCCTTCATGATCTTATCTGTCTCCTCCATCAAAATCGGTATGAACCGAAGTGCAATGGACATGGTCATCGCCAGTTCATGCACCGGAAAATGAATTTTTTTGAGAGGTCCCAACGCCTTCTCCAACCCGTCGGTTAAATGATTCGGCGTGGTTGTCAAAGTCATGATCGTGGAACCTACAATTAAATAAATTAAACGGATCGCTGTCTTGCCCGCAAGTACAAGACCTTCTTTTGTTACTTTAAAAATTCCAAAACGGACGAGTTCTGTTCCGGGAGTTAGAAAAATATTTAAGAGTACCGTAAAAAGCATTAATATGAAAATGGCCTTCAAGCCTTTTAACATATACTTCAGAGGGACTTTTGAGAGGCCGATGACTGCAGCCAAAGCGGCCGTTGCCAGAATTAATCCCACAAGGTCATTCACAAAAAATACGGTAACAACAAAAACTATCGTTCCCAATAATTTCACTCTCGGGTCCAGCCTGTGAATTAAAGAATTGGCCGGATAATATTGTCCAATCGTAATATCTCTAATCATTTATCCGCCTCCAGGCAATGCAGCAAAGCCAGCTTCGCTTCTTCCACCGTTGTAACATCTTCTGGCAGCTCAGGGAAAAATTTTTGAAGCCGCCGCATCAGATAAGTCACCTGCGGAGCCGCAAGGCCGACGCTTTCCAGAGCATCCGATGACCTGAAAATCTCCTTTGGCGTACCGTCCATAAACACTTCGCCCCGATTCATGACAATAATCCGATCTACGTATTTTGCCACATCCTCCATACTGTGAGATACTAAAATAACCGTTATCCCTGTCTGTTTATGCAGGCAGGAAATCTGATCCAGAATATCATTACGTCCTTTCGGGTCAAGTCCCGCCGTCGGTTCATCCAGAATAAGGATCTCCGGATGCATCGCCAATACGCCGGCAATGGCTACCCGCCGTTTTTGGCCGCCGGAAAGTTCAAATGGTGATTTTTCATAATCCTTCTCCCGCATACCAACCATAGCAAGAGCCTCTTTCGCCCGTTCAATAGCGGCGGCATCATCAAGTCCCAGGTTTTTGGGTCCATAGCACACATCCTTCAAAACCGTCATTTCAAAAAGCTGATGCTCCGGATATTGAAATACAAGGCCAACGTGGCTGCGAAGCTCTGTCATCCGATATTTGTCATCATAAATATCCTGTTCATTATAATAAATTTTGCCGTCTGTTGCCTTCAGTAAACCATTTAAATGCTGAATAAGGGTCGATTTTCCGGAACCGGTATGACCGATAAGCCCGATAAATTCTCCGTCCCTGATCTCCAGATTAACATCCCGCAGCGCCTGCTTACGAAAAGCATTGTCCGGACTGTATATATAATTTACATGCTCTAATCGAATTCCCATACCCGTCACCTGCTTTTCAATTTTTCCAGAGACTGTACCAGTTCATCAATCGTCAGGATCCCTTCGGGTACATCAACTCCCGACTTTCTGAGTTCATGGGCCAGTTCTGTCACCTGGGGAACATCCAGACGTAATTGTTTCAAATAATCCACCTGGGAAAATACCTCCCGCGGCGTCCCTGAAAGTACGATCTTCCCATCATCCATCACATACACCTTGTCCGCATGGACAACTTCATCCATGTAATGAGTAATAAGAATAACTGTCACTTTCTTTTCTTGATTTAACTGGCGGACCGTCTCAATAACTTCTTTACGGCCATTCGGATCCAGCATCGCCGTCGGTTCATCCAGGACAATGCACTCCGGTTCCATGGCCATAACTCCCGCAATGGCCACTCTCTGTTTTTGACCACCGGAAAGACGATTCGGAGAATGGTGGCTGTATTCCAGCATACCTACAGATTTAAGGCTCTGATTTACCCGTTTCCATATATCCTCCGTCGGCACACCGAGGTTTTCCGGTCCAAATCCCACGTCTTCCTCGACAAGGCTGGCGATAATCTGATTGTCCGGATTCTGAAAGACCATTCCGGCCGTCTGACGCACTTTCCAGACATTTTCCGGTTGACTGGTATCCATTTCCTTAACCCACAATGTACCGCCTGTGGGAACAAGCAGCGCGTTGATCTGTTTGGCCAGAGTAGACTTCCCTGAGCCATTATGACCAAGGATGGCAATAAACTGTCCAGCCTCTACATCCAGGTCCACGCCGGATACGGCATGAATGACCTCTGCGATTTCGTCGTGTTCATCTTTGCTCACATAATCATAAAACAATTTCGCAGCTTTAATAATTCCCATACGTGCTTCCTTCCTGAATTATGAAAAACTCATCCAGATTCTAAAAAACACAGGTGGAATGCACCTGTGTTTTTTATTTTTATTCAGCTACTTTTATACTAATTCGATAAGTACTTCCATTGCAGCGTCACCTTTACGCTGTCCGATTTTTACAATACGTGTGTAACCACCATTGCGGTCAGCATATTTTGGTGCAAGTTCTGTAAACAGCTTATCTGTTAAATCTACTTTTTTTGTAGCAGCCTTTTTACCAGCAGCTTCTTCCGGAACAGCAGTTACCGGATAAAGAACTTTTAACATCTGTCTTCTTGCATGTAAACGGGATGGGCTGTCTTTTTTGATCGTCTTTTCAACAGTATCAAAAACAACCTTTCCATTCTCTTTAACTCTCTTGCCGTCTTTATCTTTACGAGCAACCTTAGCCTGTACAGTTACTGTTTCGTAATTATCTTTTTCTTTAACAGCAAGGGCGATCAGACCTTCGGTAATTCTGCGGATTTCTTTAGCCTTAGCTTCAGTTGTACGAATTTTGCCATTGTCCAGCAAAGCCGTAACCTGATTTCTAAGTAAAGCTTTTCTCTGATTGGAAGTTCTTCCAAGTTTTCTATAGCCTGCCATGTTTTAGCCTCCTCCTACTCTACTTCAATATCACGATCATTCATCGCTTGGATTTAACTGAAGGCCCAGTTCTTTCAATTTGGCAAGAACTTCTTCCAAAGATTTACGTCCAAGATTACGAACCTTCATCATATCCTCCGCCGTTCTGTTCGTCAGCTCTTCAACCGTATTAATACCCGCTCTCTTCAAGCAGTTATAAGAACGAACAGACAACTCTAATTCATCAATATTCATTTCAAGAACTTTTTCTTTTTCATTATCCTCTTTTTCTACCATAACTTCGGCCGTTTTGGCATTTTCAGAAAGGTCAATGAAAAGATTCAAATGTTCGCTTAAAACTTTTGCTGCCAGACTTACAGCCTCATCTGGTCCCAATGTACCGTTTGTAAATACATCAAGTGTAAGTTTATCAAAATCGGTAATCTGACCAACACGGGTATTCTCCACGTTCATATTGACTCTTTCTACAGGCGTGTAAATAGAATCCACCGGAATAATACCGATTGGCAGATCTTCGTTTTTGTTTTTATCGGAACTTACGTAACCACGGCCTTTTGTAATGGTTAATTCCATGTACAATTTGCAGTCTGTACCGCCGCTCAGGGTGGCGATGACCTGATCTTTATTCAAGATCTCGATATCTGGATCCACCTGAATATCTGCTGCCGTTACAACACCTTCGCCTTCATACTCGATATAAGCAGTTTTAGGCTCGGATGATGCGCTTGTATTCTTGATCGCCAGACTCTTAATGTTCATAATAATTTCAGTAACGTCTTCTTTCACACCCGGAATAGAACTGAATTCATGAACTACACCGTCAATCTTTACCTGGCTCACCGCAGAACCCGGCAGGGATGAAAGCATAATTCTTCTCAGTGAATTACCGAGCGTGATACCGTAACCTCTTTCCAGAGGTTCTACGACAAAACGTCCGTATTTATTATCTTCAGAAATCTCTGCAATCTCAATTTTCGGTTTTTCAAAATCAAACACTATTATTAGCCCTCCTTTAATGGGTTAGGTTTCTTTGAGGGTAACACTCTAGCTTAATAAGCTATTATTTAGAATACAATTCGACGATAAGCATTTCATTTACCGGAACATCAATCTGTTCTCTGGTAGGAAGCGCTTTTACAGTACCGGAAAGGTTTTCCTGATCAGCTTCAAGCCATTCCGGAACAATTCTTGCTCCTGTAACTTCTAAAATATCTTTATATCTCTGGGAACCTTTGGATTTCTCACGGATTTCCACTGTATCGCCAGCTTTTACCTGATAAGACGGGATATTTACACGTTTTCCATTAACCAAAACATGCTTATGTCCGACAATCTGTCTGGCTTCTTTACGAGTTCTCGCAAAACCAAGACGGAAAATAACATTATCCAATCTGCTTTCAAGTAAAATCATCAGGTTTTCACCGGATGTACCTTTCATCTTGCTTGCTTTTGCAAAATAGTTTCTGAAAGGTTTTTCAAGAACACCATAAATAAACTTTGCTTTCTGTTTTTCAGTAAGCTGCTGTCCATACTCGCTCTTTTTTCTATTTCCTCTAATAGACTGTCTATTAGATTTTTTATCAACACCCAGATAAATTGGGTCGAGACCAAGACTTCTACATCTCTTCAATACTGGAACCATATCTCTAGCCATATCTAACTTAACCTCCTATTAGACTCTTCTTCTTTTTGGTGGACGACATCCGTTATGCGGAACTGGAGTTACGTCTCTGATGCTGGTTACTTCGATACCGCAAGCCTGCAAAGCACGGATTGCAGCTTCACGTCCTGAACCAGGACCTTTTACCATAACTTCAACGGATTTTAAGCCATAAATGGATGCAGCTTTTGCTGCTGTCTCAGCTGCCATCTGTGCAGCATATGGTGTGGACTTTCTGGAGCCTCTGAATCCAAGACCGCCAGCGCTGGCCCAGGAAAGAGCATTTCCTTCGGAATCTGTTAATGTAACAATTGTATTATTAAAAGATGACTGAATATGTGCCTGTCCACGCTCAACGTTCTTTTTAACACGTCTTTTAGTCACTTTTTTTGTAACTTTTTTAGCCATTGAACCAAACCTCCTATTAGGTTACTTATTTCTTCTTATTTGCCACTGTTCTCTTAGGACCTTTACGAGTTCTTGCGTTTGTCTTTGTCTTCTGA
>CATZYB010000085.1 GCA_958426095.1 uncultured Lachnospiraceae bacterium | reverse complement strand
GCCCCAGGAGGTCTATGTAGACCTTTCAGAACCTCTCTGGAAACTAAAAAATGAACTTCGTGACCACGTTCATAACTTTAAAGACAACTAAATAGAAATTGGGGCTGTGAAAAATCACTGATTCTTCACAGCCCCTTTACTTTTCTATTTATCCGATCGGTTCAAAATCTGCTGCTCCATGTTTACATAATGGACAAATAAAAACATCCGGAAGGACATCGCCTTCATAGATATAACCGCATACTATGCATACAAAACCTTTCTTTCCTTCTGTTTCCGGTTTTGGCTTAACATTACTCTGATAATAATTGTAAGTCATCGTATCCACATCGGAAATCACGCGAGCCTCTGTCACAGTACAGATAAACATTCCGTGCGTATCAAAATCCACATACTGTTCAACTTTCAAGGACATGAATGCGTTAATATATCTCGGCAAAAATACCAGTCCATTATCCGAACGCAGTGTCTCAAAATCTGCAAATTTATCTGCTGTCCGGCCGCTCTGGAAACCGAAATTCTGAAATACGCTAAACGGCGCTTCCGTTGATAAACAGTTCACATTCATGATACCGGTCTGCTTAATGATATGATGGGAATAATTCGCCTTATTAATACATACAGCGACGCGGTTCGGATTATCTGTAACCTGAGATACCGTATTTACAATAAGACCATTATCTTTTGTGCCGTCATTAGATGTGACAACATAAAGGCCATATCCGATTTTGAAAAGCGCAGTCATATCATTTTTATTTGCTGTCTCATCCTTCTGTGCCAGATAGTCTTTACAAAGTTCCTCAGCCATGGCCTCCAGCTGGGCACTGCTGTCCTCGTTCAACGCAGACTTGATCGAAACTGTTGTGTTCGTAAATGTGGTATTTTTGCAGCCTTCCAACATTTTTCGAATAACCTTGGCAGCCATCGGCGCCCAGGAACCGTTTTCGATAATGCCGATTTTACGATTCTGGAAATTACGCTCTGTCAAATGATCGATAAATTCCTTCATAAATGGGAAAATATCTGCATTATATGTCGTCGTCGCAAGAACAAGTTTGCCATAACGGAACGCATCTTCCACAGCTTCAGCCATATCACAGCGGGCCAGGTCATTGACAACAACCTTTGGGCAGCCCTTTGCCCGGAGTTTGTCCGCTAACAGTTCTACGGCCTTTTTTGTATTACCATAAACTGAAGTATAAGCAATCACAATACCTTCCGTTTCAATGCCATAAGAAGACCATATATTATAGAGATTCAAATAATATCCAAGATTTTCAGTAAGTACCGGTCCATGGAGCGGACAGATCGTCTGAATATCCAATTTAGCGGCTTTTTTAAGAAGGTTCTGAACCTGTGTGCCGTATTTTCCTACGATACCGAAATAATAACGCCGCGCCTCACAAGCCCAGTCGTCTTCCACATCCAATGCCCCGAATTTGCCAAAAGCATCGGCTGAAAATAATACTTTATCATGTGCATCGTAAGTCATCATAACCTCCGGCCAGTGAACCATCGGTGCAGCCACAAAAGAGAGCTCGTGCTTTCCGAGGGAAAGCGTATCTCCTTCTTTAATGACGATCTGTCTATCCGCATAATCTGTTCCATAAAACTGTTCCATGATTGCAAAGGCTTTCGCGCTGGCTACAACCTTTGCATCCGGATAAAGCTTCATAAAATTGACGATATTTGCCGAATGATCCGGCTCCATATGCTGTACGATCAGATAATCCGGCGTCTTTCTATCTGTGGCCTTCTGAATATTATCCAGCCACTCATGCGTAAAATGAGTATCAACAGAATCTAAAACTGCTATTTTTTTATCCACGATCACATAAGAATTATATGCCATTCCATTTTCAACAACATACTGACTTTCAAACAAGTCAATTTCGTGGTCATTTACACCTGCATATTTAATATCATTTGTTATGTTCATCCGACTTCCCTCCTATTGATTTCGAATTTTGTGCTACTTCTTAGTATACATCATTGCTCGTCAAATTAAAACATTTTCCTATAAATAGAAAATTATTATCAAAACTTTCGGCCCCCGCCTCTGTTTCCGCCGCCGCCAAAGCTCCGGCCCGCACCGCCGTGCATCGTCCCGCTGCTGCTCCGGTGAACGGAACTTCCGCCTCTGCTGCCGCTTCCGCCTTTATGATCATCGTCTGTTTTAATTTTTTGCCGTGACACCGTCCGGTTCACAAACATATCCCGATGAAGCACTTCATTTGCTCCGCCGACGACAAAATAATTGTTCACTCCGGCAACGACTTTACCGCCCCGGTTCCTTGACATAAAGAATACAATGACCGCGCCGATGACCAGGCTGGCGGCCAGGCGTAAGAACACGCCGATGAGGGTCAGACGTCTTCCGCCGTTGACTCCATATCGGGTAACATTGTCCAAAAATACCGTACAGCTCTTATAATAATCACCATCCGCTGCCCGTTTATAAATGCGGTCAAGCATTTTATCCACATTTGCCTGAGAAAAAGATTCCAATACCTGATCTCCTTCGGCATACACGTAAATCTCCCGGGCTTCCATGTTGATCAGGTAAACGATCCCTTCACTCTGCCTTCCGCTGTCATTATGGGTTTTAAAAAATTTTTCCGCATAATTTCGACTGGTCTCGCCTTCCGTATGATCTGTCGTTGTAATTAAAATCCGAAAACCGGTCTTGACTTCCAGATCTGAAATTTTCTGTGCCAGCTTATCTGTCTCTGCTTCTGTGAGCAGCCCGGCCTCATCAAAAATCCGCTGCCCGGAATCCCCGGAAGCCGCATTTTCTGTTTCAGCCGTCTCTGTTTGCACAGAATCAGCCGTCTCGCTTATCATTCCGCCAAGAACATTGCCGACGCCGTCTAAAAATTGCTGGCAGCTCCCATAAAAATCAGCGTCTGCCGCTTTATCATAAACTCCGTCCAAAATACTGTTCAGCCGTGCGTCGGTAAACGTCTGTATGATTTCTTCCCCACTGGTAGATATGTAGAGTTCACTGTGCTGCATATCGATCAGAAGCAGCAAACCGGCTCCGGCCGTTCCATCCCCATTATTCTCTTCAAAAAAATCATCGGCATAAACGGCAGCCTCTTTTCCCTGGGTATCCTCGGTTGTAACGATAAGCACATGCATCTGATTTTCCTGTTCCAGAGTTTGTATCCGGGATGACAACTCCGTTTTTTCTTCCTCTGTTAAGAGACCGGCATCATCAAAAATACCTTCATGGATCTCATCCGCCCATACTTGTTTTGTCGAAAACCCGAACAGGGTACATGACCAGACAAGGGCAAGTATTAAATATATATACCTTAAGGCATCCCTTTTTTCCATGTCATTTTCCTCCATACTCCGAACACTAAATAAGTGAACCGATGATACTTATAATAAACAGCGCCGCAGATATGCCGGCCCACCACATACCGATTTTTTTCATACTGGTCGGCGGTGTTCCTGCAATACGGCCATTTTGCCCGTTCATCATAAATTTGTAAACCTTGCCCCGATAATTATAATCCACAAACCAGATCGGAACAAATATAAATTCTTCCTCTTCCCGATTAAAATTTACGGTCTGACTATCCAAATGAACCGTTGTGTATCCCGAAACGGCGCCTCTGGCATAGTCCTTCGCATAATCCCGAACTTTATTTTTTGCGGCAGGCGAAAGTTCTGTGTCGTCAAAATCATAACTTGATGAGTCAAAGCCCGCCAGATAAGGCATATAAAATGTCTTTAATTCGTCAAAATTAAAAGGTTCCAGTTTCGCCATCTCACTGTCCTCCAACTGTCGGGAGGCGTCAAAAGGAATATTGGCATACTGGAGATCATAGGCCCGCTGGACATTATAAAATTCCGTTTCTGTTATCTGGTAATCTCCCTGACGGTATACCCGAACATTGGTCGCTTTCGCTGATACGTCTACCCGGGTATCAAATTGAAACAGCCAATAGGGAATATACATTCCCTTTAAACGCTGGATATTCTCGGCAGATGTAAATCCCTTCGGCGCAAATCGGCCATTTTTACACCACTTGCGGAAAGCTTTTTCTGCCTCTTCTCTGTCCATCTTAAAAGGAAGTATTTTCATCGGCCGCCGCTTTCCCGACAGACGATCCGCCAAAATCATCGGCGCACCGCAATAGGCACAGACCGCTGACGTTTCCTTATCCTTCGTCACCATTACTCCGCCGCAATTCGGACAATGATACTCCGCTCCCGCTAAAATATCGTCTGCGGCTTTCGGCATTTCTGCATCGATCTGCGCCGCATTTTCGTTCATGGCCGGTTCCCCCGGCCCATCTCCCCGGGAAGCCTGGCTCAACTCCATTTCATTGTCACAATGGCTGCAATGGAGCTTTCTCTTTTTAATATCATAGGTCATTTCCGCACCGCAGGACGGACATGAATAATGCAAAACCATGTTTTTCCCCCTTCCTTACCCCTAAATGGTTCACCGGATTTTGTGTACTGCTTATCAACAAAAGAGCGCTGGCCGAATCCTTCAAACGAAGAACCCCGGACCAGCGCCATTACATTATTCCTGTACCATGCTGAGAAGAATGCCTGTTTTAAAAATATTGCCATCCATTGCAACGACAAATTTTCCATGGTTCTTTTCAACAATCTCTTTTGCTGTTTTTAATCCGCCGGTTAATTCAGCGCCTGACGCTGCTGCCGCTTTTGCAGCTTCAACCGCTTCGGCTTTCACCGCGTTTTTAACAATATAAATTAATTTGCCATCCTGAGTATACATTTCCGCATAAACTCTGGAATCCGGTTCTGCATACTGTTCCAGATTATCATAAATCATAGAAATAGCTTTCCACATATCTTCTCTGTTCATCTCAAGAACGATCGGTTTGTCCGGCGCCCGAAGGGTTACCGCTACACCGTTTTCTTTTAAGATGGCACGATGAAGTTTTCGAATATCTTTATTCAGCTGAATGAAGTCAAAAGATGTTGCCGAATCCCGAAGAGATGCTGTTCCGCTGAGAAGACTTTCAATCTCATCCTTAGGCAGCATCATCGTCCGATCCTTTTCTTCTTCTTTCACTCCGGCCTCTTCTCCGCCAACACGGATCGCCATATCCACAGATGCGCCAAGGTCCATGTGTTCCCAGTCATCAGATACTCCGGAAGACTGGGCCTCTTTTGCCATAGCTGCAGCTTTTGCCAAATCTTCTTCCAGATCTTTTGCCGGACGGGTATCTCCGCTGATATTGGATGAATAAGGCGTCTCCGGAATCTTTTCTTCTTTTTCTTCCCCGTCTTCATCCTCTTCCTCATCATCTTCATACTCTGCATTTCCTTTACGGATGACCCAACTGATGAAGCAGATATTTTCAAGTACGAAGATTATCGGCACAAGCACATAAACTACCGGAATACCAAACAGTTCATAGGCATCCAGATAAAATAAGGCTAACACAAGCCCGCCATTGATCAACACAAGCGCCAAAACCATTAAGAGGATTCTCGGTACAATCGGAAGACATCCTATTCCTTCAAAAATGCGATAAATCAGCATGTTGCTGATAAATGTTCCGGCTTTAAGCCTCCGTACAAGACTGAAATATCCCCGGATAATGAAAATGTATGCAAGAGCCAACGCCGCTCCGGCTGCGATCAGCCGGAAACTATAAGTCGTTCCGAGCAGATACCAGGCTCCGTAAATACTGCCGCCGCCTAAAACAACTGTAATGATGATGGCGATTTCTGTAAAAATCTTATCAAACAGAGACAGCTTGATTCCCGGATAACCGCTGACATTTCCCGTCGCGATGATTGAAAATATCAATAAAATCAGGAATAGCGCGGCTGCCACAAAAACAGCAATCTTAGCAATTCCAAAAACAGAATTTAAATCCTTGAAATCCTGATAACTTGCATAAAAACCATCGGTAGTGGAAGTCAATTCATCATCCACAGCCGCATAAATCGTATAAGTTCCGGAGCAGGATGTCATTTCATCTTTCCAGACAGCTTCATCAAAGGCGTCATTCTTTACGCCTGTATTCAAATTGAACTGACCTTCTGTCGTATCCAGTTTTACAAAGTAGTGGCTGGCTTCGATCCGCGCCACCGCATCTTCGCCGCTGACAATGACCTCATTATCATCCGCATCATAAACGGCAAAAGAAAAACTGCTGTCTGCACTCATATAGTTTTTGATCAGATCCTGATTCGCCTGGGCAAGTTCGGTTTCTGATATCTCGCCCCGGGTCTCTATCGCCTGCACCAGATGGAGCAGCTGAACCATATTTTTCTGATATTCTTCACCAAAGAAGCTGCTGTGATAATAATCCGGTTCGGACGACATCGTACCGCCGTTGCTAAAATATGTATATACTGTATACCCGGAAACAAGCATCACGACCGCCGATATGAATAACAAAATCCGTACGACCACTTTCAACGGAGTACTCCGTGTCGGATGCCAGCCATCATCTTCCAGCTCATCCAGTTCTCTTTGAATATCCGCTTCTTCCTCTTCCGATAAGGTCTGCTGTCCGGATTCTCTGAGAGATGATTCATCAACTTCATCCCAAAAATCCTTCTTTTTCCCAAATAAGCCCATTTTCTATCCTCCTGTATAATAACTGTCTTTTGTCTCTAAAACCATATTCACTTTATTTTACACTAAATCCCTTGTATTTTCAATGTTTTAGCGAAATTTCCTTATTCAGCCAATTATACAGGTCGTCATAAACTTCTTTACGATTGATCTCATTCAGGATTTCATGCCGACCGCCCTCATAGAAGATAATATCCAAATCCTCCATTCCGGCCAGAACAAACATATCATATACCTTCTGGACGCCTCGTCCGCTGTCACCCACCGGGTCATCTCCGCCGGAAACAAAAAGTATTGGTAAATTTTTCGGCATTTTTTTAACGTTTGACTTCTTTGCAATAAAGCCAAGCCCCTTAAACATTTCATAATACCCGTTCAGGGTAAAAACAAACTGGCATCTTGGTTCGGCTATATAGGCATCTACCGTGGCCTCGTCCCGGGATATCCAGTCAAAGTCTGTCCGGGCCGGAGCAAACCCTTTATTATAAGAACCAAAAGCCATCTTATTGACAAAGCTGCTTCGATATCTCCATCCCTTCACTGCAGCCAGGACACGGGTCAGCCCCCGGCCAAACATAGCCACAGGCGCCGAATGGTAGCCTGTCCCCATAATGACAGCGCCGTCCACTTCTTTACCGTATTTAATCAGGAAATACCTGGTCAGGAAAGATCCCATGCTGTGTCCGAGAATATAATAAGGCGCCCCCGGAAACCGTTTTTTAAATTGTTTCTGAATTTTACGCACATCATTGACAATACATTCAAAGCCATTATCACCAAAATAGCCCCAATCATCCTGAGAAGCTACTGAATCGCCGTGCCCCAGATGGTCATCTCCGACAACGGCAATTCCCTGTTCACACAAAAACCGTGCAAAATCATCATATCTGTCCACAAATTCTACCATACCATGAACAATCTGGAGAACTGCTCTCACCTTCATACCTTCCGGTATCCAGCAGATCCCATGGACCTTTGTCTCTTTATTGGAGGATTTAAAATAAAAATTTTGTTTTTTAATCATTCAGCACCTCTCCCAATACTTTTCCGATACTATCATGAATAAGTAAATCCGCCTTTCTGTCATACGGCGTCTCGCTCTTATTGATCAATACCAGCTTATTTCCTTTGTAATACTGAATAAATCCCGCGGCCGGATAAACGTTTAAGGACGTTCCGCCAATTATAAGGACATCCGCCTGGGAAATGGCATGGATACTGGCCGTAATAGTCATTTCATCCAGCCCCTCCTCATATAAAACCACATCTGGTTTCACAATGCCGCCGCATTTCTCACACCGCGGAATCCCGTCAGCTTTCAATATATATTCCGTATCGTAAAATTCATGACAGCGCATACAATAATTTCGATGCACTGTACCGTGAACTTCATACACCCGTTTACTTCCGGCCAACTGATGAAGGCCATCGATATTCTGGGTCACAACCGCTTTTAATTTCCCCATTTCTTCCAGTTTTGCCAACGCCAGATGGGCTGCATTTGGCTTTGCGTCCAGATAGAGCATGGTACTTTTATAAAAATCATAGAAAATATCCGGATGGGCCATAAAAAACGAATGGGATAAAATTTCCTCTGGTGACCGCTTATACCGCTTAATTGTATTATAAATTCCCGTCTCACTCCGAAAATCCGGAATACCGCTCTCGGTGGACACTCCGGCGCCGCCAAAAAACACAATATTATCCGACTGTTTAATCAGTTCCTTTAATGTCATTTTTTGTTTCCTCCCTTCTATTTTGCCCATCCATAGGACCGTTTTACCGCCTCGTGCCAGCCGGAAATATATTTTTCCCGGCAATTTTCATCCATACTTGCCGTAAACGTCCGGGCCAGTTTCCAATTTGCTTTAATATCTTCCGTATCTTTCCAATAACCTACGGCGATTCCCGCCAGATAGGCGGCCCCCAGCGCCGTCGTCTCCACACATTCCGGCCGGTGAACCGGCGTATTCAATATATCCGCCTGAAACTGCATCAAAAAGTTATTGGCACAGGCGCCGCCGTCCACCTTCAATGCGGACAGGGTAATCCCAGAATCCGCCTCCATGGCCTTCAATACATCATAGGTCTGATAGGCCAAAGATTCCAGCGTCGCCCGAATAAAATGCTCTTTTTTAACACCCCGGGTCAATCCGACCACTGTTCCTCTGGCATACTGATCCCAATAAGGCGCCCCCAGCCCGGTAAAGGCCGGAACCACATAAACACCGTTAGAATCCTCCACTGCCAGAGCATATTCTTCTGAATCCTTCGCCGACTTGATCATACGCATTTCGTCCCGCAGCCACTGAATCGCCGCTCCGGCCATAAAAATGCTGCCTTCCAGCGCATAATTGACACTGCCGTCGGCGCTGGCCGCAATGGTCGTCAGAAGTCCCCGCTTAGAAGATACGGCTTCTTTTCCTGTATTCATCAGCAGAAAGCACCCGGTGCCATATGTATTCTTCGCCTCTCCCGGCTCAAAACAGCATTGTCCGAACAGGGCCGCCTGCTGATCCCCGGCAATACCGCTGATCGGAATACGGCCGCCGAGAATACCTTCATTCGTATATCCATAAACACAGCTTGAAGATTTAACTTCCGGGAGCATACATTTCGGAATATTCATGACCGCCAAAATATCCTCATCCCAGCACAGATCATGGATATTATAGAGCATGGTCCGGGACGCATTGGTATAGTCGGTAACAAAAACTTCACCGCCCGTCAGCTTCCAGATCAGCCAGGTATCGATCGTTCCGAAAAGCAAGTCTCCCTTTTCCGCCGCTTTTCTGGCTCCCTTTACATTATCCAGGATCCATTTAATTTTGCTTCCCGAAAAATAAGCGTCGGCGATCAATCCGGTCTTTTCCAGAATATCCTGATCATAACCCTTTGTTTTCAGAGAATCGATATATTCCGACGTTCTGCGACATTGCCAGACAATGGCATTATATACCGGAAGTCCTGTATTCTTATCCCAGACCACCGTCGTCTCCCTCTGATTCGTAATGCCAATACCTGCAATATTTTCCGCAGTCACGCCCGCCTTCCCCATGGCGGCAATGGCCACGCTCATCTGGGTCGTCCAGATTTCCAGAGCATCATGTTCTACCCAGCCGGCCTTCGGATAGATCTGCGTAAACTCCTGCTGGGCCACGCTGACAATCTCTCCCGCTTTATTAAATAATATACACCGGGAACTTGTCGTTCCCTGGTCCAATGCCATCATATATTTCTCCATGTCGTTACCCCCTGTCAATTATATGAACTTCTTCTTATTCAGCTTTAGCTTAATCTCAAAAGCCTTTAAAATCTCCGGGTCCTTCACTTTCCGATAATACCCTTCAGCCGCCACCGGATTCCCCATACAGGCACAGGCCTGGCCCGCCATAATATAATAACTGTCCTCCGGATTGATAGTGTAAGCCTCCTCATAACAATGAAGCGCCTCCTCAAAACAGCTGTTGCTCACCAGGAGATTCCCTTTCATGACAAGAAGATCATCTCCATCCGGTTCCAGTCGGATCGCCCGGTCAACCGCCTTCAAGCCCTTCCGCACAAAACCAAGCTGATAATTTGCCATGGCCAGATAATACCAGCCGTTGACGTTTCCCGCAGCCAAACGGGTCACTTCTAAAGCCAATTCTCCCAAAGCTTTCACCGTGCCGATATCCCGGCAGCGATCTTCCATGATTTCCGTGGCAAAGACCTCACAGCCTTTTAAAAGTCCTTCGATCCGGCCCGCAGCCCCTGAACTTCGGCCCGCCTGACCAAAAAGCTTTGCCCGGCCGTCCGCCGCCGTTTTTGCATAATCCACCGTCTCAAAAGGCCCTGCATTCTTATGGATCAACATTTTCAGCGGACTATAGCGCATGTCTCCATTTTCAATCACCAGATAATTTTTATCCTGAGGAAAATCCATCTCCATTCGGGTATCCTGAGATACATGCCCCCGGACGGAAACAGGTTCTTTCAGAAGCCGGACGTTTCTCGTATCCGCACAGATATTCCCCTCCAGAAAAAGAGCCGGATGCCGGATATAACGATAAACACTGGCCG
>CATZYB010000084.1 GCA_958426095.1 uncultured Lachnospiraceae bacterium | reverse complement strand
TGCCTGTTTCACGCCCTGGGTTGTCAAAACCTGCCAGGCTCCCAACCCGGATATATTTGACGGCGTTCCATGAACAGAAAGCGTTTCCCGTCGTATTTTCGGACTTTCGGCCGAAAGCAATTGATAGACTTCGCACCACTGCTTTTTCGGAACCATCCCGTCATCCTGACGATATTTTATGGAAAATGACAGCAAATCCCCGGATAAATGAAATTGTTCCATGATATATCTCAGATCACCGTAAGTAAATGTATCTGCCGGATGAAATCCCCCGTCGTCTTTTACTTTCATCCATCCTTCTTTCAGGACCACCGCCGCATAGGCGTCATACCATTCACTCGCAGATATATCGCCGGGCAGCCCCTCTTCTGTATCAGCTTTTTCTATTTCTTCACACTCTGACCGATCATACCGCATTAATGCCAACATTCGGGCAATCTGCGCCCGACTCATCATCTCATTGGCCGTCCATTGACGATGAATATTTAAAAAATAAACCAGTAAAACAGTCAATACTGCCGCAAAAATACCGATATGTAGCATATACTTACGCAAAAACAGATCAGCTCCTTTCAACCCCATAACAAAAGAACAAGACGGTAAACAGACCGTCTTTTGTAATCATTTTATATATACCCAGAGTGCCGTCTCCTGCCTTTTGACGCCTAACCCGACGCCAAGTGGGTTACCTCATCAAGTTTTCTGTCTTCCACTGCAAACGGAGGCCTGACATATTCTTAATATATGGTATCCCGTATTAAATAATGTAGGTTCAAAACAGCAGGATCATCGTACACCCCAGGCTATTTTCTTCATTTATTATATCCTATATACATTTAAAATTCAAGTATCAATAACACAGATACTTTATATGACAAAAAATGTCAAAGACTTTCCTCTGTATGGACTTTTCTTTCGCTCCGTGATACTATTAGTATATGCAAATTTACATATAAGATGAGGTTTACAATGAAAAAACTTTCAAAACTTACCCAATCAATCACACATTTATTAACAGTATTCTGCGGGGCTATTCTTTTTCTCATCTGTCCCCGGCTGATGCTGGATCATCAGAAAAAATGGGCGCCTTTCATGCACTGGGACTACGCTCACCGTGGCCTCCACGACAATCTGTGGGGCGTACCGGAAAATTCTCTTCCCGCTTTTAAAGCGGCGGTAGACAAGGGCTACGGTATTGAACTGGATGTCCATCTGACTGCAGATAACGAACTGGTCGTTCACCACGACGACACGCTCTACCGTATGTGTCATGTGGAACGGGACATTAAAGACATGACCCTCAAGGAACTCCGTCAGTATACGCTGCTCGGAACAGCGGAAAATATACCGACACTCCAGGAAGTCCTTGAACTGGTCGACGGCAAAGTTCCCCTTCTGATCGAACTGAAAACGGAAGCTCATACATGCGACCGTTTATGCCGCATTTTTTCCAAAACCATGCGCGGATATAACGGTAAATATATCCTGGAGTCTTTTAATCCCCTGGCGCTTAGATGGTTTCGGAAAAACGAGCCCAAGATTTTACGCGGACAGCTCTCCTGCAACTTTTTTAAAGAAAAGCCCCACTGTGATCTGGTATTATTTATGATCACCGTTTTAGGCTCTAACTTTTTATCCCGCCCGGACTTTATATCTTACAAATATACAGATTATAAAAATCCGATGGTCCGGATTAACTGTCGGCTGTTTCAGGCCCGTCTGGCCCTGTGGACCATCAATACGATGGACGCCTACGATGCCGTCCGAAACAATGCGGATATGATCATATTCGAGGGTATTGAACCCTAAAACAAAGGGAATGTCATTTGACCGCCAAATTTGAGCGTTTAAATGACATTCCCTTATATTTAACCGTTTTATTTAATTCCAAGCCACTGCTTTACCGTTGCTTCCATAGCGTCTACGGCACATACATTGTTATGACGCACCGGAGCTGTGCGGATTTCTTTGACGGCCTCCGGTTCCGCTGTATTGGAAAGCTTCACCAATTCATCTACCAATTCAAATTCCCCAAGAGCGTCATACTTTTCATCAATAGCTGTCATAACACTGCGGGCAAATTTATATGGGCTGGCTGTGGATGCGATCACTGTCGGCTTTGTGTCTTTTGTATCCGCCACATATTTTTTATAAACTGAAGCTGCAACAGCCGTATGTGTATCGATCACATACCCGGTATTTTCATAAAGGTTTTTAATAGCCTCTGCCGTTTCCTTTTCATCAGCATAATTACCATAAAAATCTACCAGACCTTTTTTCATTTCTTCCGTGATGGTATATTCTCCTTCACCGGAAAGGGCCTGCATCATCGCTGCGTTCTTCTGAGCATCATTCCCTGCAATACGATAGATGAGACGTTCCAGATTACTGGAAATTAAAATATCCATCGATGGCGAAGATGTTACAGTAAACTCGCGCTTTTTATCATAAGTACCCGTTGTAAAGAAATCAAACAATACTTTATTTGTATTGGATGCACAGATCAATTTATCTACCGGAAGGCCGATGAGTTTTGCATAATAAGCCGCCAGAATATTGCCAAAGTTTCCGGTCGGTACAGTGATGTTGATCAAATCGCCATTTTTAATCTGATCATTTTTTACCAATGTGGCATAGGCATATACATAGTAAACAATCTGAGGCACCAGACGTCCAATATTGATTGAATTTGCGGATGAAAACTGGAAACCGGATGCAGCCAGTTCTTCAGCCAGCTTCTGATCATTAAACATCTTCTTCACGCCAGTCTGAGCATCGTCGAAATTTCCTTCAATTCCCACAACAAATGTATTATCGCCCTTCTGGGTAACCATCTGTTTTTCCTGAACCGGACTTACACCATCTTTCGGATAAAATACGATGATCCGTGTTCCTGGGACACCTGCAAAACCAGCCATCGCTGCTTTACCTGTATCTCCGGATGTCGCTGTCAGAATAACAATCTCATTATTCACATTATTTTTCTTCGCAGCCGTTGTCATCAAATGCGGTAAAATGGATAAAGCCATATCTTTAAACGCAATCGTATTGCCATGGAAAAGCTCCAGGAAATAAGCGCCGTCCGCCTGTACCAGAGGTGCGATTACTTCTGTGTCGAATTTGGAATCATAAGCATTGGCAATACAGTTTTTCAGCTCTTCTTCGGTAAAATCTGTTAAAAAGAGCTTCATCACTTCATAAGCCACTTCCTGATAGCTCATGCCCGCTAATTTTTCTACCGGTACTTCCAATTTTGGTAAAGATGTCGGGACAAATAAACCGCCGTCATCTGCAAGACCTTTTAAAATTGCCTGCGAAGCCGTCACCGTTTCACCATGTCCCCGTGTGCTGGTATATGTCAAATTCATCTTTTTTCCCTCTTTCTCTATCAAACAAATGTGCACTTTAGTATATCACAGTATGAATCAGGCTTCAAGCCTCTTTCGCCATCTGATTTTCATATTGAATGTACAATATTTTGAACAAAACCCACAGAACAGCGATAATAACCACCGGAATCCACCACTGAATATCAAACAAATGAATATCCGATAAAAAATACACTCCGCCATAAGCGGCGATCACAATAATGGCGATCAAAACAAGAAGTCCCGCCATCTGCTGGTTTGTCATAGTGTTTGTTTTCGTCTTTAATATTCCGGACACATAGAGATAAATGAAAACGGTTCCCAAAAGAATCGCCGCTGTCGCCGACACATATCCCAAATTTATTTCCACCGGATTTTTGAAGAAATTTCCGCCGGCGATCAGGGTATCGATCAAGCGCACCAAATACATCAGCGCCAGCGCATATATAATCGTCACACCCCTGGATAAAATAAGTTCTTTTGCCGAGGCATGGCGCATATTTTCACAAAGTTTATTACAATATTCCCGGTAATCTCCACCGGATAAGCTTTCCAGATTTTTTCGTTTATTATAAGAACGCAGGGTGTTCCGGATGATGGTCCTACGCACCTGTTCAATGTCATAATCACATATTTTCCGGGTTTTCATATAACCGACCATATCCGACAAAAGCTTTCTGTCATTGACGTTCAGACGTCTCTCCCGTTCTTTATTTTCCCTTTTCAGACTGTTTAAGAGATTTTCCATGTACCTTCTCTCCTTCAGTATATGTATACAAATGGCGGCCGAAAAACTCCGGCCGCCCCAGGTAAACCAGAAAAACTACAGAGCATGTTTCTTCTGGCTGCCGCATGAATTATTCAATTGGTAATACAGCGCCTTCATATGTTGTTTCGATGAAGGATTTGATTTCATCACTCTTAAGGACTTCAACTAAAGTCTTAATTTCTTCTCTTTCTTCGTCACCTTCACGAACTGCAATAATATTTGCATAGGTCTGAGCTGCTTCAGAATCTGCTTCTTCTTTAGCTAAAGCATCTTTTTCAACGCTGAAGTTCGCCTGAAGCGCATAGTTTCCATTTAATACGACAAAATCTGCATCTTCTACTGCTCTGGCGATCTGTGCTGCTTCCATCTCAACAATATTGACATTGTGAGGGTTTTCAGCAATATCATTTGCTGTAGCATTTAAACCGGCATCTTCTTTTAATGTAATGATACCGTTTGATTCAAGAAGAAGTAAAGCCCTTGCTTCGTTTGTTGCATCATTTGGAACAATGATCTCAGCGCCATCCGGGATATTTGCCAAATCATTGGATTTTCCAGGATAGATTCCCAGTGGCTCATAGTGAATAGCTCCTGCGGAAACAAGCTTTGTCCCCTGTTCTTCATTGAAGTTTTCCAGGTATGGGAAATGCTGGAAGTAGTTTGCATCCACATCGCCTGCATCTACAACTTTATTTGGCTGAACATAATCTGTAAATTCAATGACTTCCAGTTCAATACCTTTTTCAGCCATTAACTCTTTTGCAGCATTTAAAATCTCAGCATGAGGTGTCGGGCTTGCTGCTACTGTTAATTTTGTTCCGGCTTCTGCTGCGCCGCTTGTTTCTTCCCCTGTCTCTGCTGTTGTTTCTGCACTTGTTTCAGCCTTTGTTTCTGCTGTTGTCTCTTTTGAAGAGCTTCCGCATCCTGTTACTGCTGCTACGCAAAATGCTGCAGTCAGTACTAAAGCCAATCCTTTTTTCATTTTTATTCTTCCTTTCCTTTTTCGTCTACTCCCGTATCCTTTTATCTGTCTTCTTGGAAATCTTCATTCCGATCACCTGGAAAATCTGCACCAAAATCACGAGCAGGACAACCGTTACAATAAGGATATCAAACTGATAACGGTTATAACCATAACGGATGGCGATATCTCCCAGACCGCCGCCGCCAAGAGCTCCGGCCATGGCTGAGTATCCAAGAATCGTTCCGACAACAATGGTACATCCCACGATCAATGACGTCTTAGCTTCCGGAATAAGAACTTTAAGGATGATCGTTTTTGTGGAGGCTCCCATACTTAAAGCCGCCTCGATCACTCCCGGATCCACTTCCAACAGCGAAGATTCGATCATTCTCGCCACATATGGCGCAGCAGCAATTACCAAAGCTATGATCGTCGCCGTCGGGCCATAGCTTTTTCCGGCAATGAGCCGCATCAGTGGTGTGACCAGGATCATCAGAATTAAAAACGGTACGGAACGTAATATATTTACAACCACGTCAGCGATCATGTTGACCACCGGCATCGGATGCAAACCATTTTTTCGGGTAACTACCAGCAAGATAGCAATCGGCAGCCCCAGAATATAAGAGAAAATTGTGGAAACCAAAACCATATATAAGGTTCCCTGAACGCCTTCTGCGATCATCATCCAAATATCCGAACTAAATAACATAATCTTCCAACTCCTCCACTACAAGATTTTTCGAGCGCAGATAATAAATCGCCCGGTCTCCCTGGAGCTTATCTTCAGGAAGCTGAAGAATCATATGTCCATAGGCTTTTCCATCAATATCTTTTGTATCCGCGAACATGATATTTACTGCGATCTTACACTCCATGATAAGATTGGAGATCACCGGCTCATAAGAAGACTTTCCGTCAAAGACAACACGGATACACCGTTTTCCAAGCGCCGCCTGGTTTCCGCCGGATTTCTGATAAATGATCCGTTTCGCTGTTCTGGATTCCGGCTGGGTAAAGACCTTTTCAACCGTACCCACCTCGGCCAGCTGGCCATCGTCAATAATGGCCACATGACTGCAAATACTTTCCACAACAGACATCTCATGGGTAATAATAACAATGGTAATACCGTATTGACGGTTAATATCCTTTAATAATTTCAAAATGGACTGGGTCGTCGCCGGATCCAGCGCACTGGTGGCCTCATCACAGAGAATGATCTTCGGATTCGTAGCCAAAGCTCTCGCTATCGCCACTCTCTGCTTCTGTCCGCCGGATAACTGGGCCGGATACATCAGGGCCCGGTCTTTCAGATCAACGATTTCCAGCAGCTCATCGATCCGCTTGTCGATATCCTCTCTTTTCATTCCGGCAATCTCCATGGAAAATGCAATATTTCCCCGGACATTCCGCTGCTGCAGCAGATTAAAATGCTGAAAGATCATCGCCACTTCCTGGCGGGTCTTTCTCAATTCTTTATCGGATAAAGCCGCCAGATCCTTACCGTCGATCTTTACTGTTCCGGAAGTCGGACGTTCAAGGAAATTCATACATCGGATCAATGTACTTTTTCCTGCACCGCTCATACCGATGATTCCAAATATGTCCCCTTTTTGAATATCCAGGTTGATATCCTTCAATGCGTAAACCGTCTGCGTCTTACCCTTGAAGGTCTTATCCAGATGTTCAATTTTAATCATTGGTTCCAATTCTATCATCCTTTACTTTTCTTTTATAAATGAATTGTAAAAAAAGTACTTCAACCAGGATTGTTAAAGTACTTTTTATAAGTCCTTAATTATTCTGCCTTCAGGCTACCTGTATATAATGATGCTGCCGCTGGTGGAGCAATAACATCACAGCCTCAAGCACCTGCCGGCACACTTCAACACTGTGTCTGCAGTCAATATCCTGTCCATCGGCTGCCATTTTAATATATTCGACATGGCAGTTCTTAATAAAATTACAAATATCCTCTACTGAAGACATGGACATTCGGATTAATGGCTGATTCTCAATGTTCTTCTGGCTGACATAATGACGCATGGCATGCTTGAGAACCTCTTCATAGCTCACATGATCTTTCAGATTTCCTTTAAATTTTTTATTATGAGGTAATGTGAAATAATCGGCAATATAATGGGTAACAACCCCCAGATCCTTACACCTGGACATGGAAAGGCCTTCTTCGCCATCATATTCTTCAATCACTTTACGCAATTTTTTCTCTAAAATATCAAAAGTGGTATCCATCTGATGTTTCTTTGTAATAAACGATGGAACCAGATCCGGTAACAGACTACCAAATTGAAACATATAGGCATGCGCCATCAATGTCTCATCCTTAAATTCATCCAGCATATGATTTGCAAGTGAAATATGTGATTTCTTACGCATAATGCCTCCTCCTGACAAAACCGTAACTTTAAAACCATTCCTATTGTACAATGATTTTTTACGAATGACAAGTGTAAATCTTTGATTTCCTGTTATTTCTTGACAATCATCTCTATATAAGATAGAATCTTTCATTATAATATTAAATTACAGGAGATGATTTTATTTGGATCCCACGAGTGTGGCGCAACTGATCACGCTGATTATTCTCGTACTTTTATCAGCATTTTTCTCTTCAGCGGAAACCGCATTTACCACGGTCAACAAAATCCGTATACGAACCTTTGAGGAGGAAGGCCGTCCAAAGGCTGCCCTGATCCATAAGATTATTGAAGAACCTCAAAAAATGCTCAGTGCTATTCTGATTGGTAACAATATTGTCAATCTGTCCGCATCTTCGCTGACAACAACGATGATCACCCGTATTATGATGAATCTGGGTCTGGCCTCAAAGACAGCTACAGCCATCGGTATATCTACCGGCGTACTGACGCTTATCATTTTGGTATTTGGTGAGATTACCCCAAAATCCATAGCCACCCATTCCGCTGAACGGATTTGTTTTATTTATGTCAAACCAATCTACTGGCTTACCGTTATCTTCACACCATTGATTTTTATTGTCAATAAAATTTCCTTTGGTCTGATGAAACTCCTCGGTATGCGCTTTACCGGCAAAGAACGGGTCATGACCGAAAATGAACTTTTGACGATTATTGATGTAAGCCATGAGGAAGGCGTCCTTGAAAGCGAAGAAAAAGAAATGATCAATAACGTGGTTGATTTTGGCGACTCCCTTGCGAAGGATGTCATGGTTCCGCGAATCGACATGGTTTCTGTACCCGTGGAGGCATCTTATGACGAACTGCGCAGCGTCTTTAAAAAAGATATGTACAGCCGTCTCCCGGTTTATGAAGAAACCAAAGACAATGTCATCGGTATTGTTACACTGAAAGACTTTTTCAACTACGAAGGAAGCAAAGAAGAATTCAAACTTTCCGAACTGCTCCGTGAACCTTATTTTACGTATGAATACCAGAAAACATCGGATCTGCTTATTCAGATGCGTGAAAATTCGATCAACATCACCATTGTTCTGGATGAATACGGTTCTACAGCCGGTATCATCACTCTGGAAGACCTTCTCGAAGAAATCGTCGGAGAGATTCGCGATGAATACGACGATGACGAAGTCGACGCTATCCAGAAACTGAGCACCAGCGAATACCTTGTTGACGGTTCCACCCGCCTGGATGACATCAACGAAACCTTCGGCTGCCGCATCGAATCCGACGACTATGATTCCATTGCCGGTCACATGATCAATGTCCTGGAACATATTCCGACCGAAGGCGAAGAAATCACCGAAGATTATATCCGATTTGTTATTGAGAAAATGGATAAAAACCGAATAGATACCATCCATGTTTATCTGACTGAACCGGAAGAAAACATGGAGCCGGAACATAAATAATAGCTTACAAACAAAAACTGATAGACAGGGCTAATTTTCAAACAGCCATTGTCTATCAGTTTTTTCATACTTCTCTTTTATCTTTCGTATATTCATTTTCTTATCTCTCTGCTAACTTTTTTTCCAGCTCAGCAATCCGCCTGGCCATTTCCTGCCTGACAGCCTCAAGCTCTGCATCCTTCCGCTCTAATTCCGCATCCTTCGCTTGAATCACCTGCTCCTGCTTATCAATCTTTTCCTGCATCAGGTCTACCATCAACTTGACTGTGTTCCGGTCCATCTCCAACAACTCTTTTGAAAATATCTCCATAAGGCCCTCCACATTCCGGCATAGCTCGAAAACATCTTCATACAGGGCCCGAAACTCCGGATATTCCTCGATTAATCGAAGAATCATCACCGGCTCATCCCTACTAAAGAAAGTCAACCATGCCTCTAACCTGTTATGTATTCTTTCTCCTTCATTGTGCTGTTTTTTTTTAAAGATGTCAAGCGTTATATAAATAAATTTCTGAGGTACTTTCAGCTTAACCCCGGTATCTGATGTCTGCTCAAAACAGTGCCGGTAAACTCCGGGATAAGCCTGGAATTCCTCCGGGCTGTGTTCAAAAAGAACAATCGTGTAGACTGTTTTTATGTCACGGTAACTGAACTGCTTTTTCCGCTCATCCCTCAGCCGTTTGTACTGGCGCAGCAGAAGGTCGGCCGAATAACAGGCACTCCGTTCTCCTGGAAAAAGATAGCCGATTTTCTGAACCTCTACGTTGGCAATCCGGCCGTCCTCAAACTCTACGATGATGTCCAGGACAAGTAACGAACTTTCATCCGTCAGCCGAATTGTGTCATTGGGAAGGACACTCTTTACCCGGACGACCGCTCCTAAAACTTCTGACAAGAAATCACTCAGACGCTGCGGAGCATACTCCGGGTTCATGACCTCTTTGAAAAAACCGTCGTAGAGCATTTTGACGCCTCGTGCCCCGGTACACATATCAAGAAAATCCTCCCGTTCTTCCTCCCTCCATGAGTAATAAGTTTCTCTTAAGCTTTTTTCTTCATCAATCCTTTTCAGGACTTCCTCCCGACTCCGCAGCATCGGAAAATATTTCCTTAAGTTGTTTACCATAGGCATTTCTCCCTTCTCTTGTCGTGCTATTTTTTGAATATATTGCTTTGACTAAAGCTGTGAATAAAAAAGATTTCGGTCAGCCAGAAGGACCTCCCGGATATGCCTATTTTAGCATGGCAGACATCTGGCTTTCAATCATTATCCATCGGCAGGCTTTGACAATTATCTCTATTCTATATATAATCAAATTATGTTTTTCCGATTATATAAACCATCCGATTGCAAAACTTTATATGAATTATTTTATAACACCGTACATGATACATAAAGATTTTCAGGGCCAAGGAATCGCTTCCATCATCTGTGACACCTTGGAAAATGTCTCCTGCAGCCAGGAAATCGTGACACATGCCTCAATTACTGCAAAACCCTTTTTTGAAAAATGCGAATATAGAGTCATTCAGAAACAACTGGTCGAGCATAATGAAATTTTTCTCATGAATTACGTCATGACCTTTTCAAAACACATTAAAAAGGAGGATTTTGCCGATGAAATGTCCCTATTGTAACGAAGAAATGGAACAGGGATTTAAAGAAAAACGTTATCTCTTTTGAATCTTAAAATGATTCTTTCGGAGATAACGTTTTTTATTTACATTAATGAGCGATAAAGTTCAGCGA
>CATZYB010000083.1 GCA_958426095.1 uncultured Lachnospiraceae bacterium | reverse complement strand
GATCATAATACCGATTTTTCCAAGCTTTGTGTCAAATACCTTATATTCATTGCCAGGGAAATAATAGAGCCGCTCCGTCAACGGATTATGTACTTTTCGATAATGGCCCACATAGCCCTCCGGTCCTACAAGAACGCAGCTATTGTAGAGAACATCGATACGTTTCGGGTCTCTTTCCGCCATACCCCAGGCGATATACATATTGTGTTCCTTTGCTTTTTCGATGAAGGTCTGGGTGGAAGGCCCTTCCGGCACCAGCTCTGCTTCTCTTTGCTGATACAGACCGGCTTCCGGGTCAACCTCTGCCATAGACGGCGGAAACATCTGAAGGGCAACCTCCGGAAAAAGAATCAATTCCACGCCCTGGGTCGCTGCTTCTTCTACATAATGAAGCATTTTTTCCAGATTATAGGCTTTGTCAAACTTACAATGCATTGCTACGGTTGCTACTTTTGTCATAATACGTTCCTCCTTAAAATAATCCAACAGCTAATAAAGCCTTAAATAATAAAGTAATGATAATAATGTTGATGCCGAGTGTCGGCGCTGCCGCAATAACGCCCGCGCAGGCCGCTTCATAACGTTTGAAGGTCAGTTTACTTAACTGACCGCTGAGCCATGCGCAGAACGGCGGACAGAAAATGGCGGAAATGACAGCCATCAAAATTAAAAACAACGGATTATAAGTTGCCGTTTCTCCGGCCAGTCCAAAAAATAACGGGACAATGGCCATAACCTCATTGACACAGAAGGTATTATAGGTTCCCAGTTTTTTATACTTCGGATACCAGATAAACACGGCAAGACTTGTTCCGATCAGCATGCCGCAGAGCATGGCCGGATACAATTTCGGTACGCCATAAACGATGTGGGCCGGATTTAACGCCCAGGACAATGTCAGACCGCCGATATAACAAATGCTGACCCATTCATTGCCGAAGAAAAGTAAATCCGTAAAGTCCGTCAGACAGCGGCGGATATACCAACCAATCGTTGCTTCCGGCGCCGGAGGGTTTGCCGATTCAAGCGGTTTAAATACTCTGGCTTCCGGATGAAGCACCCCTTTGCGGCACCACGGCAAAAGCCGGTAAATTTCTGTCATTACGATACCGCCGAAACCGACGGCCAGAATGGTAAATGTACACAGCGGCGGAAGTCCGAGCATTCCGGCAAGGGTATTTGCCAGAACTGCCAGCGGATACTGGATCAGACAGCCGAGAACGCCGCCGGTCACCCATACCGTCCAGTGGGTTCCGTAAGTCAGTACCAGAGCGGCCGGGATGGTACAGCATGGAAGGAAGGTCGGGAGCCATGCTGTCGCCAGGCCGTCCCCAAATAATATCACGCCGAGTCCGACGCCAAGAAAACCAGTTAATACAATCTGAGGCATAACCTCCAGCGGGGCAGCCATCGGATACATTTTTGCCTTGCAGCCGCTTTTAATAATAAAATGAACAACAAGTCCGGAAACCACCAGAGCAGCGCCGCCAGGCAATGAGCGAAATCCCTGACAGTCTGTCCAGTCTCCGATCATCCAGAATACTTTGTAAAGTATTCCGTCCTGGGATCTGGCCAGCCAGTCACCAAAACTGAACAGTTTCGGTGATGCCGACAGTGCCGGTTCAATCGCGCACATTCCGTAAAACAAAGCAAGGGCGATCACCCATATACCAACCATAGGTAGGATCATCGTCTGCCGTTTCTCTGACACATTTTTCATAACCTCATCCTCCTCTTAACGTTCTTTTTGATAGTTTTATTCTATAATTCGGTCATAGTTTTTTCTATGGAACCAAGTTTTGATTTTGCATACCATTTTCATGGTCTGACGAATAAAAACACCGCCTCAAAGTTCACCTTATAGTTCTATAAATAGACCCGATTTTCTACCTTTTTACTACCACAAATTATCAAAAAATATTGTCTATTTTTATCTTGTTATGATAAAATTACTAACAGGGGATGATTATTATGATGAAATTAAATGACAATGATTGGAATTTTATTAATGATTTGATTTTTAAAATCCACAGTATTCCGGATTTGGATGAAATGCGCTATACATTTTTGGACTTAATTCGACTTTTAATTCCATGTGATAAGCTGACGTTTTTCCTCTCTACACCGGAACATTATATGCACTCCGCCGTTCAGATCGGATTGTCTGACGAGCGAATGAAAGCTTATGAGAAGGAACTCTGCAATCAGGATTATAAGAAATGGATCTTTATGACAGGACAGAACAAGGCTTACCGGATGACGGATTTTTTCGCTCCCGGCGTCCGCGAAGCCCAGGACTACTATAAAAAAGCCTATCTCCCCTTTGGTATTCACTATGAGGCCATCTTATCCCTTGCCTATAATAATCATTTTGTCGGCGTTGTCTCCCTCTATCGTCCACGGACGATGACCGATTTCACTGACAGGGAAATCTACATTCTTGAAATACTTAAAAAACATCTGGCCTTTCGGCTTTACCGCGAACTTCCACAGGAAAATACCCCTCAGACCGGACGTCAGTCCCGGCAGTTAGAAGCTATCACTTCAAAATATTGTCTGACTCCCCGTGAAACTGAAGTTCTTCGCCTCATGATCGAAGGCAAGAAGACGCCGGATATCTGCGAAAAGTTATGTATCTCTTCCAGCACCTTAAAAAAGCATGCCAATAATATTTATAAAAAATTGAATGTCAGCAGCCGGATAGAGCTGCTAAATTTTATTTCCAAAATTTAACAAATCCCACCAGGCAGCTTTTGACTGTCGGTGGGATTTTCGTTTTATCTTATTTATCTACTTTTGGAAGTCCGGCAAAACCTACGGCCAAATCTTCATCTGTCGGAATATAATCGGTCATTTCACCGTTATTATATTTCTCGTAAGCAACCAGGTCAAAATAGCCGGTTCCTGTCAGACCAAAGACAATCGTCTTTTCTTCGCCGGTTTCTTTACACTTAAGGGCTTCATCAATGGCTACACGAATCGCATGGCTGCTCTCCGGCGCCGGAAGGATGCCTTCAACCCGCGCGAACTGGGTTGCCGCTGCAAATACTGCCGTCTGTTCAACGGATACGGCTTCCATTAATTTATCCTCATATAACTGAGAAAGAATGGAACTCATTCCATGATATCTCAGACCTCCGGCATGGTTCGGAGAAGGAATGAAGCCGCTTCCCAAAGTGTACATCTTAGCCAGCGGACAGATCATACCTGTATCGCAGAAGTCATAGGCATATTTACCGCGGGTAAAGCTCGGGCAGCTGGCCGGTTCTACAGCGATAATGCGGTAATCATTTTCACCTCTCAGCTTTTCTCCCATAAACGGAGAAATCAGACCGCCCAGGTTGGAGCCGCCGCCGGCACAGCCGATGATAATATCCGGCTTAATACCGTATTTATCCAGCGCTGTTTTTGTCTCCATACCAATAATGGACTGATGAAGAAGTACCTGGTTCAAAACGGAACCAAGGACATAACGATAACCTTCATGGCTCGTCGCATCCTCAACCGCTTCAGAAATCGCACAGCCAAGGCTGCCCGTGGTTCCCGGATGCTCTGCCAGAATTTTACGGCCCACATTGGTCGTTTCCGACGGAGACGGCGTTACATTGGCGCCATAGGTCCGCATAACTTCACGGCGAAACGGTTTCTGCTCATAGGAGCATTTTACCATATAAACTTTACAATCCAGGTCAAAGTAAGAACAAGCCATGGAGAGCGCCGTTCCCCACTGTCCTGCGCCCGTTTCTGTCGTTACGCCCTTTAAACCCTGTTTCTTTGCGTAATAAGCCTGAGCAATAGCCGAATTCAGCTTATGACTTCCGGAGGTATTGTTTCCTTCAAATTTGTAATAAATTTTTGCCGGTGTACCCAGCGCTTTTTCCAGGAAATAAGCACGAACCAATGGCGATGGACGATACATTTTGTAAAAATCCTGAATTTCCTGAGGAATATCAATATATGCCGTTGTATTATCAAGCTCCTGTTTCACCAGTTCATCACAGAATACGCCGCCCAGTTCTTCGGCCGTCATCGGCTGTAATGTGGCCGGATTTAAAAGCGGAGCCGGTTTATTTTTCATATCGGCACGGACATTATACCACTGTGTCGGCATCTCCTTCTCTTCAAGATAAATTTTGTAAGGGATTTTTTGTGTGTCTGCCATCTTTTTTCCTTCCTTTCTCATAATTTCCGCATTTCATAGCGAAATATCTGTGTTACAGAAACTCTTTTTCTGCAACAAAAAATCCTGTCCTTATGAAAATCTCATAGGACAGGATAAACCTGCGGTGCCACCTATATTCATTCCCTCTCGGAATGCCCTCAGCCATGTACGATCATACATGTTCCACAATAACGGTTGGATTCCGTCGCCCCTACATCTCCTTTTGGGGATTTCAGTTTGCCCTCACAAGTCCATTCACTCTCACTCATATATCACGGTCCCACCATCCCGCGACTCTCTGGGAATACGTCATCAGAGTTACTACTCTTGCTCATCGGTTTTTATAATTGTTTCTATTATAATTCTTAAAAAAAATATTGTCAATGATAAAATACCATTTATTTCAAAGCGTCGCCCCGCTCCGCGACAAGCTGATACCCCGTCGACAAGACTCTCCGTTCAAGGCACCCCCGGCATTCGGCGGCTTCCTCACCGGTACAGATTTTATTGTCATATAAATCATATTGTTTTCGGTTTTTCACCGGGGAAAGATTCGGCATGACCACATTAGCTCCCGCCGCCAGCCCTTTCTCCCTTCCCAGCGGGTCCATCGTTCCCAGGGCCGTTGTGGCCGGAAGTAAAACCTTTGGAAGCAATATCCGGATAACCGATAAAAGAAACAAAGTCAGCCCTACGCTACCCGCCGTTTCATTGGCAAACCGGGTTTCGTGGTGGGGAATAAAAGGGCCGATTCCCACCATCTGGGGCTCCAGCTCTTTTAAAAATATCAAATCCTCCGCCAAATGCTCCATCGTCTGTCCCGGGGAACCGACCATAAAGCCGGCGCCGACCTGATAACCGAGAGACTTTAAATCATACAGACATTGTTTCCGGTGGGAAAGAAGCATTTCCTCCGGGTGCAGTCGGCGATAGAGTTCGTCGCTGGCCGTCTCATGCCGGAGAAGATATCTGTCCGCCCCCGCTTCTTTAAATAAACGATAGCTTTCGTAAGATTTTTCACCGATGGACAGAGTGATCGCACAATCCGGCCACCCCCGGCGGATCAAGGAAATAATTTCCGCCATCCGCTCATCGGTATAATAAGGATCCTCTCCCCCCTGAAGAACAAAGGTCCGAAATCCCAGAGCATAACCGTTTTCACAGCAGTCAAGAATTTCTTCCCGACTGAGCCGATATCGCTGGGCATGGCTGTTTCCCCGGCGGATACCGCAGTAATAGCAGTCGTTTTTACAGTAATTCGTAAATTCAATCAGCCCCCGGGTATAAACCTTATCGCCATAGTAGTGTCTGCGCAGCCGGACAGCTTCCTCGGTCAGCGCCCTGGATATCTCCGGATTCTCCCAATTCTGCAAAAGCTCTATATATTCTTCCCGTGACAATTCATGATTCTGAATCAGTTTTTCTGCCGCACCCATAGGACTCTCCTGTCTCATCGTAATCATCCAGGAAATTGTAAGTCATATTTCCTTTATGATAGCCGATGACTGTTTTCAAATTAATATTATGAACACTCTTAAAAATATTTTTGTCAATGACATCGCTCGTTTGACGGAATCCGGCAATCAATGCCTTCATCTCATCTCGTTTGGAACCCTGCTCACCGCCGCAGCTTAAACAGTTTTCCGTAAAACGGCAGGCGCACTGGATAAAGTGAAGCCGGTTATAGTCCCGCCAGGCTTTGATGTCCGCTTCCTTCACCATATACATCGGCCGGATCAGTTCCATCCCCTCAAAGTTCTGACTGTGAAGCTTCGGCATCATCGTTTCCACCTTGCCGCTGTAAAGCATCCCCATTAAAATCGTTTCAATGACATCATCAAAATGATGACCCAGCGCAATTTTATTACATCCCAGCTTCTTTGCATGGGAATAAAGATAGCCCCTCCGCATCCGCGCACAGAGATAGCACGGATTTTTGTCGATGGCCGCCACCGTATCAAAAATATCGCTCTCAAATACAGTCAGAGGAATTCCGAGAAGCTTTGCATTGTCCTGAATAATTTTCCAGTTATCTGCGTTATACCCCGGATTCATCACTAAAAAGACTAACTCGAAATGAACCTTACCATGCCTTTGAAGCTCCTGGAGAAGCTTTGCCATCAGCATCGAATCCTTGCCCCCGGAAATACAGGCGGCAATCTTATCACCTTCCCGAATCAGCTCATAATCATGGACAGCCTTTGTAAATTTGCGCCAGATGGATTTTCTGTAGGTTGTAATAATGCTCCGCTCAATCTCCGAAGTTTTCTTGGCCGCTGCCGGTTCCTCTTCTAAAAAATGACTGAGCTGATAACGCAGAAAAGCCCGGTAGCCTCCGGCAATATCGGTGGCCGCCAGTCCTTCCTTTTCCAGTTCACTGACAAGCTCTCTGCTCCGCTCACCGGTATGGCACATAATATACAAGGGTTTAGTCATATCGAGTTCTCCCATTCGCCGGCGAAACTCGTTCTTTGGAATATGAATGGCATGGGGCATGGAACCCCGTCTAAAATCCTCCTCTGCCCGTATGTCAACAATGTTGACAGCGCTGCTGTCTAATTTTAATAAATCTTCAATCTCTATTGATTCCATGCTTTCCTCCGCTGTCTTTTCAATATTTTTATGATATTCTGTTCCACTCTTTCTATTTTGCCAGTTCCAGCATCCGCTGTAAAGGCCATTCCGCTTTTTTCCGTAATTCTTCTTCCAGCTCAACCTCCGGTTCCAGCGTTTGAAGCGCCAAAAGCACGCTTTCAAGCTGAATCCGCTTCATATTCGGGCAAAACTGACGGTGCCCCACCGAATAAAACTTTTTATCTGGATTTTTCATCATCAATTCATAAAATATGCCCATTTCCGTACAGATCAGGAAAACCTTTTCTTCGGATTTTGTCGCATAATCAATGATCTGGGAAGTACTGCCGACAAAATCCGCCAATTCCAGCACATCCTCTGTACACTCCGGATGAGCCAGTACCAGCGCTTCCGGATGTACTTCCTTTGCTTTTAATATCTCTTCCCGGTGAATACTCTTGTGAACATGGCAGAAACCGTCATGGAAAATAAACTGTTTTTCCGGAAGCTGTTTCGCCACATACCGTCCCAGGTTATTGTCCGGTATGAAAAAAATCTCCCGGTTTGGAAGCTTTCTCACAATATTGACCGCATTGGAAGATGTCACACAGACATCCGATTCCGACTTAATCTCCGCTGTCGAATTCACATAACAGACAACGGCTGCTTCCGGATGCTCTGCACGAACTTCCCGGATGCGCTCCAAATCTACCATATGAGCCATCGGACAATCCGCATGCTTATCGGCCATAATAACCTTCTTCCCCGGATTTAAAATTTTAGCGCTCTCTCCCATAAAGGAAACGCCGCAGAAAATAATAACACTCTGGGGCACCCTTGTCGCCAGTTCCGCCAGATAATAGGAGTCTCCCACATAATCCGCAATCTCCTGAACCTTTCCGTCCACATAATAATGGGCAAGGATGACTGCATCCTTCGCTTCCTTTAACTCTTTAATCGACCTTACGATTTCATCACACATCTTCTTGCTTCTCCAACTTTTCTTTTTTTAAATACATATACCGGAGCCAAAAGCCAGTATTTTGTACGAGTTGTCAAAGCCGCGCAAGAACACTGGCTTTTTGCCCCGAATCCTATACATTAAGTAGGATTTTATCATTTATAAGTTTCACTGTCAATATCTTCAAAGGCTGTCTTTCCCGGTTTATTTTCTCTGGAAATGTATTGCTTTTTCAAGCTGATCCAGAGCCCTTTCCAGCGTTTTCCGGGGACAGGCGATATTGATTCGCTCAAATCCATCCCCGACCTGGCCAAACATGGCTCCGCTGTCCAGCCACAGCCCGGCCTTTTCCACAATAAGCCGCTCCCGCTCTGTCTCCGTCAAATTTAAGTTTCTGAAATCCAGCCACAGAAGATAAGTCCCTTCCGGCTCGATCAATTTGATCTCCGGAAGCTTTTCCTTCAGATAATCTCTGACAAAGTTAAGATTTTCATAAAGATATTCTTTCAATCCGGAAAGCCATTCTTCCCCGGATTCATAGGCTGCCTGGCAGGCCACAATGCCCATCAGGTTGGCCTGGCTGTAGCCCGCTGAGGCCACCGCCTTTAAAAATTTCCTTCGAAGCCCCGGATTTGAAATAATGATATTGGAAATCTGAAGTCCGGCCAGGTTAAAGGTCTTTGACGGCGCGGTACAGGTGACGGAAATATCCGCATATTCCGGTCCCAGATTGGCAAATACATGATGTCTGTGACCCGGATAGACAAAATCGCTGTGAATCTCATCACTGACAACGATGACTCCGTGTTTCAGACAAATATCTCCGATTTTTTTTAATTCCCATTTTTTCCAGACTCTGCCCACTGGATTGTGTGGACTGCACAAAAAGAACAGCTTCACCCGATATTCAATGATTTTTTTCTCAAAATCTTCAAAATTTATTTCATAATGACCGTCAGCCAGCTTCAATGAATTATTGACAAGAACCCGGCTATTATCCAAAATCACTTCACTGAAAGGATAGTAAACCGGCTGCTGGAGAAGCACGCCGTCCCATTCCTTTGTAAATGCCCTCACGGCCGCCGCCAGGGCAAAAACAACGCCTGGGGTTTTAATCAGCCAGTCTTTTTCAATATGCCAGTCAAAATGCCGCTCATACCAGCCGCTGACTGCATTATAGTAGGGCTCCTTTGTCTCGCTATAGCCAAAAATGCCATGTTTTACGGTCTCTTCAAGACTTTCCAGAATCGCCGGAGCCGTCTGAAAATCCATATCGGCCACCCACAGGGGCAGAAGATTTTCCGGTCTTCCCCGCTCGGCCATAAAATCATATTTTAAACTACTCGTACCTCGTCGTTCAATGAATCTATCAAAATCCATATTTCCCTCCATATTTTCACCGATTCCGCGGACTATTTTCCACCGGCTTTATGCCAAAGCCTGCGCCATATCTGCGATCAAATCCTCTGCATTTTCAATGCCCACTGAAAGCCGCAAAAAAGTTTCTGTAATACCGAGTTTTTCCCGGATTTCCACCGGAACGTCCCCATGAGTCTGAAGCATCGGATAGGTCATCAGCGTCTCCACCCCGCCGAGACTTTCCGCATAAGTGATCAGCTTTATTTTTTCCAACATATTCCTTGCCGTTTCCTCCGTATCCGTACGAAAAGAAATCATACTTCCAAAACCTCTGGACTGACGAAGATTGACATCATACCCCGGATGCTCCGGCAAACCGATATAATGCACCTCCCGGATTTTTTTCTGTTTTTTCAGCCAATCCGCAATAAGCAGTGCATTGTTCTGCTGCCGATCCATGCGGACGCTCAGCGTCTTGATTCCACGGATAATAAGGAAACTGTCGAAAGGCGACAGGGAACTTCCGGTCGTCTTATAAACATAACGGATTCTTTTTGCCAAATCTTCACGGCCGGTACACAAAAATCCGGCCAGGGTATCATTGTGTCCGCCTAAAAATTTAGTGCCGCTGTGGATTACCAGATCCGCTCCCAACTTCAACGGATTCTGATAATAAGGCGATAGAAATGTATTATCCACGATCAGATAGAGTCCGTGGGCTTTCGCAATCCGGTGCATTTCGGTCAGGTCCGTAACGATCATCGTTGGATTGCTCGGCGTCTCGATAAATAAGGCTTTTGTATCTTTCCGGACAGCGGCTTCCACCGCTTCTCCATCGGAGGTATTCACATAGCTGAATTTCATGCCCCGTCTTTCACCGATTTCCTTAAACAGCCGCGTGGAGCCGCCGTAAATATCCTCGGAACAGATGAAATGAGCCCCTGTCTCAAACAATTCAAGACATAGTGTCAATGCGGCCATACCGGAAGTGCAGGCCACCGTATCCACTGCTCCTTCCAGCGACGAAACTATTTTTTCCAGCTCCGTCCGCGTCGGATTACTCTCTCTTGAATAATCATAGCCTGTAGATTGACCGATTCCCGGATGGGAAAAGGTGGCCGTCTGATAAATCGGAACTGAAACGGCTCCGCAGGCATATCTATGTAAATCTGCTCTGTTTCCATGAATACATTGTGTTTCCAAACTATATTCCATATGCATATACCTCCGATCAAATTCATTTTTATACATATTCCATGTGAATACTAGGATTATAGCATTCACCCGATTTTTTTTCAATAAACCCTCTAATACCGAAAAATTATTGCCCGTTATAATCCGGCTTTATAGCAAAAATGGAGGCCCGGAAATAAATTCCGTCCTCCATTTTACATATTTTATATAAAATATTCGATAGTTCCGGCGGGAGTCAGGCGGGTATCCTCATTGAACAACAGAACCGCTTCCCGGTCCTCATAAGGTCCCAGCGCATACACGCCGTCGGTCTCCCTGTTAAAATAAGTTTCGGGCACTACCCGGTTATAAGAAAAAGGCTGCTCCTCTGTGACAATGATATCTTCCTGTGAAAATTCCTCATCCGGATAATAGGGATCGAACATAAATACCTTCCTATCCCGTTCTCCGGTCAAAAGCACATAATGACCGCCTTCCAAAAG
>CATZYB010000082.1 GCA_958426095.1 uncultured Lachnospiraceae bacterium | reverse complement strand
TTTAATCTTAAAAAGAGGGGGCAAATGAAAATTTTCCGTCATCGAACAGTTTGCCCAATCTTATCACTGCTCCCTGACCATTTCTAAAATGGCTGGAGATTTTTTTATCTTATTTCTCTAAAAATATGTCTTGTACAAATTGCAATAAGCAAAGAAACCGTTCCGGCAAAGAAAATAACCAGACATTCCCAGCCTTTTAAAACTTCAAATAAAATGCCATACAACACATTACCCAGGGGTTGTGCACACATGGCAACAGTCAGTATAACGGCAATGACCTTTCCGATGAATTCCTGCGGCGTCTCCGCCTGGACAAAGGACATCATCTGCACTGTAAAAATCGTTGAAAATACCATAATAACAAAACAGCATACCGTCATAACAATATAATTTATCATTCCCAATGAAGTAAAAAGCAGGGACACAGCCATTGGAAACACACTGACTGCACAAATGATGATTAAATTTCCTGACTTTTGAATGTTCAGTTTTTTTGCAAAGATGCCAGCACAAATACCTCCGACCAGTCCGCCCGCCGCCAATGCACCTTCAGCAAAGCCATAAAGCTTATTGGCCTGAGCCGCTCCTAAATCCAATACTTCTGTTACCATATATGGCAGCCCGACAATAATCATTGCTGCCAGAAACAAATTTATCCCACAGATCACCAATAACCCTTTGCCTATCTCAGGCTTTTCTTTTCGGATAAACCGAATACTTTGTGCAAAATCTTCTTTAACTATTTTCCACAAACTTCCCTCGGAAGTTTGCTTTATAAAAGGAATTTTAATAAAAATCTCCATCACTGCGGACAACAAAAAACATACTATGCATACGTGAAGCACAGACTTTAATCCATAGACACTATACAAAATCCCGCCAAGTACCGGACCCAATAAAGAGGCAAATGAACTGATTGTATTGATGACGGAATTGGCTGCCATAAAATTATCTGGACTGACCAGGGTAGGCACACTGGCCTGTACAGACGGCTGATATGCTCCCGCAATACCATATAAAATCATTAAAGTCACTGCCAGCAAAACCGTAAGATTCACACTATTCATCAACAACGAAAATCCGGCAATGACTGCTGCCGTAAAAAAATCCAGTATGACCATAATATCTCGTTTATTGACCCGGTCCGCCACAATGCCTCCAATAGGCGACAACAAAATTGCCGGAATAAAGGCACAGGCTGTCACTGTCCCATAAATTGCCGAAGAACCGGTTTGATTCAGCAAATACAACGGCAGCGCAAAACGAATGGCAGCATTACCAAATAATGAAATAATCTGACCAATAACAACCAGTGTAAAATCTCTTGAAAACAATTTTTGATTCATTACTTATTCCTCCATTTAATACCAACCGACGGTATGTATTGATTTAAAAATTATCTGCCCGTATTTCAGGGCAGATTTTTACTTATTTTTCTGATAGATATTTGCCAATTCCTGCAATCTATCCAGCATTTCGTCATCAACAATATCCAGTCCAAAGCCTTTCATCATCTGACGAAATACCATAAATTTGCGATGAGACTCTTCCTCAGAACTATCAAAAATCATTGGATTCATCCAGATATTTGCCGCCAATATAATCAATTCTGCCAGTTCTGCCGGGTAATCGGTCTGAATAGAACCATCGGCAATTCCCTGTTCGATAATCGGCAAAATATAATTTGGAGCCACTTCATCCACCGTCTCCCGAAAAATACTGAAAATCAGTCTCGGGTTATTACTCAAATCGGGAGCCACCGTAAATATTTCATCCTGGACAGGCCGGCAAATAGACTCCTTGAAAATGGTTTTCAGCTTCTCTTTCCCGGTAAGATCCGTGCGATCTCGAATCGTCGCCAACATTCGATTGGACTCGGCTGTCATACGGTCTGTAACAGCAACTAAGATATCTTCTTTCGATTTAAAATGATGATAAATAGCTCCTTTGCTTAAACCGCCTAAGTTATTAATGATATCCTGAATCGATGTCCGCTCATAACCTTTTTCCATAAAAAGCCGAAAGGCCACATCCAATATTAAATTGACTGTTTCCTCCGGATGCTTATTTCTTGCCATGTCCTGTCTCCTCCGGCATAAAACACAAAATTCCACATATGTAAAAACATACTGATGGTATGTTTACATTATCATACCATCAGTATGTTTGTCAATCAATAAATCTAACGTTTTACAAAATATTCTTCATACCAAACGAGGAAGGTATAAATGGTCCAAACCTTTCTCCAGTTATCCGAATTTCCGCCAACATAATCATCAAAAATGGCATTGATTTCATCCACATTGAAAAATTTTTCCGCCATCTCGCTGTGGAATTTTGCCTGCACATCCTGATTGTATCGTTCATCGGCCATCCATATACGGATCGGCACGATAAAACCCAGTTTTTTTCGGAAAGCAATTTCCTCCGGCAAAACTTTGGCTGCTGCTGTCCGGAATGCCACCTTATTCTGTTCATCATTAACTTTATATCTGGCCGGCATACGGGATGCAATATCAAAAATTCTCCGGTCAGTCAACGGCATACGAATTTCCAGACCGGCGGCTGTACTCATCTTATCAACATTTAAATAAATATCTCCTTCCAGCCAGATTTGGATATCCACATCGGACATTTTCGTCAGCGGGTCCAGTCCTTCTGTTTCTTCGTAAATCCGCTCTACCAGCTCAATCGGCAAAACATCCGGGTCATATTTTTTGAGAATCCGTTTCTTCTCATCTTCTTTCATAATGTTAGTATTTCCAACATAAAATGTCTTCAGATTTTCACCATATCGTTCCGCATTACGATACATATTGTATCCGCCGAAGAATTCATCGGCGCCTTCGCCGGAATAACATAACTTTGTATGCTGGGCCGTGGCTTTGCAGGCAATGGCAAAGGCAATGGCAGAAGCGTCACCTAAAGGCTGCTCCATATTGTACATAACATATGGAACGATTTCAAAATATTCCTCCGGTGTAATGAGGCATCTGGAGTTTTCACGACCAAGAATTTCTGCCGTCTGCCGGGCCAATCCGGATTCATCAAAACGTGCTTCCTCATAACCGCAGGAATCCGTCATCTGTGCATCAGACATGGCCAATACGTAGGACGAATCAACACCGCCGGATAAGAAGGATTCGGCGGTCTCATCCTCAGATTTAACCTCCGGCATAATCTCCTGAAGTGTTGTGTGAATCTCATCCGCCCAATCTTCCAGAGATTTGCTTTCATCCGGGTGAAATTCCGGTGTCCAGTAACGCTCAATCTCAAGTCTTCCATCCTGCCAGATCAGATAGTGTCCCGGCATAAGTTTCTTAACTCCCCGGAAAAATGTATTTTCCCCGGCCACATAGGTCAAGCTTAAATATAACTGAAGCATTTCTTCATTCAGTTTCTTCACAAATCCCGGCTGATCCATAATCTTACGAATGGTCGTACCATAAAGAAGATGTCCTTCCTCTGTCTCATAATAATAAAATGGCTTTGTGCCAAACTGGTCTCTCAGACAGAAAAGCTTCTGCGCCTCTTCATCCCACAAGGCAAATGCAAACATTCCGTGCATATGATTTGCCATATCATATCCCCATGCTTCATATGCCTTGATTAAAATCTGTTCTTCACGTTCTTCTCTGGACAGGTTCTTATCGATACCAAGCTCTCCGCAGAGTGCTTCCCAATTTCGAATATGTCCTCTGTATTCTCTGACATTTATCATTTGAATAACCTCTCTCATACTTTCTATTACTTGATTATTATAAACTAAAGTTTATGGGATAACAATACTACATTGGACACTTATATCTCGGCTGACCCTTGCTTTTCCTGCCATATTCAATAGCCTCTTCCGGACATCCGCAGATACAGGCCATACAATGGGTGCAATGATCTTCCCAAACCGGACGGCCATCGACCATATCAATATTATTCATCGGACAGACTTTCTCACATTTCCCACAGCCGATACAGTCCTCTGTCGTGTAAAACTTCTTTGCATGAACAAATACCGGATAAAAAATCCGATTCACCAACGACGTACTGATTCTGCCTGCCGCCGTAATTTTCTTATCCGGGATTGGCTCACCTTTTTCAATAACGTCAATCACAGCATCCATGGACGGAAGGGCTTTTTCAATAATTTTTATCGCTTCATCCCGCTCCGGCGCATGAAACATGGCGATATAATTTTCCGGCATAACAATCTTCGCACAGCCCATATAATTAAAACCTTTTTTCACACAAAGCTTTTCAATGTATTCTCCTGCATTTCCAATGCTGTCTCCACAGGTCATGATAAAATAGGCGCTGCGATTTCCGCCAAACTTTGTATGTCCAATCCAATCTCTGACAATATGGGGAATCTGCCACGCATATGTTGGTACAACAAATACAAAAGGTGTTTTGGAGCTTATTCTGGAATAATCACCAGTACGAATTTTCTCAAACAAATTTATAATTTCATCCCCGGTCTTTTCAGCAATCCGCCTTGCCACAAACTCACTGTTACCCGTTCCTGTAAAATAAAGAATCATGTAAGAACCTCCACTCCATTAGACTTTATACCTGATAAATCAATATATCTCCAACCATAATCTTGCTGCCATCTGCAGGTACGATCACGGCACTGTTGCGGACCATTGCAATAATATCCATCTCGTACTTATCTTCGACGTCCTTTACCGACTGTCCAACAAAGGGACTGTCCGAATCCACCGTAATGCTCACTGTTCCCAGGGCATTCCTATGAACATGCTCATGCTGCATATGGGTATACTGCTCCACAAAACCGGCTGAAATGATACCTGTAGGAATAGCCACTGCACCAACACCGAGAAAAGATATGGCGATTGCCATCAACCGCCCAAGAACCGTCACCGGATAAATATCTCCATACCCGACAGTAAGTATCGTCGATATGCTCCACCATATTCCTGAAAAAGCATTGGTAAACACTTCCGGCTGGGCTTCGTGTTCCGCAGTGTACATGCATAATGAAGATGCCGTCATCAACACAAGGATAATAAAAATACATGAAATAATCTGATTCTTTTTTTCGTGTAAAACAGCCGTAATGACATTAAAAGAATCATAATATTCATTAATCCGAAATAAACGAAATATCCGCACCACCCGCAGCAGCCTGAAGGCAATAAATCCATACAAACAGGAAAACTGCAGAATCGTACACAGATCAACAATCCCATCAAAAGAAAAGACAAAGCGCAGGACTGCCCTTGCCTTACTCTTATTCGGATACAAAAACTCTGCTGTCCATATTCTAAGCAAATATTCTACGACAAATATGGCAATTGTAACCATTTTCACCTGATGTAATACATCCCTGTATTCTGCCGCCCCATCAAATGTCGCAATAAACAATACGGCTATGTGTACCAAAATCACGCATACAATAAACAAGTCAAAAATCCGGCTGGCAGAATCATCCTTTTCTCCAATTTGTATAATATCAAAAATACGCTTTTTCATTGGTTTTCCTCTATAATTCAGATATTCCCAACTTATTTTACCACATTCAAAAATATCCGGTATACTTTTTTATAAATTGTATTTAATCTTTATTGGCCAGCTTGTGCATACCCAGAAGGAGTAATCCTATAAACACTACAAAATCTATCAGAAGTAACGTTGTCACATATTTTACAATGCCATATATATACAGTACGGAGAACACTTCTACAGACAAAACAGCGAAGCAGAAAAAGTTTATTAAATAATCTGAAATCAAATCATTGTAAACCCAGACATACATTTGCAGCTTATTCTGCAAATAGGGTCTGAACAGCAAACGAATAAAAACACAGAGCAGCGGATAAGCAAATATAATTCCCCATACCAGAGAGCCTCCCCACATATAGAGAAAGCTCACCGATTATTTCATATAAAGAGACCTCCCGCAGAATAATCCTGCGAATATTTTCAATTGAAATCCCCAGCGTCCGCAGATAGGCAATCTTTTTTATCAGGATAAAGTATCCCTGATACTATCATCGTAAGGTATAAACATGGTTCACAGTCAAGTCAAAGCAATTTTTTCCATGTATTTCGAATTCATGACCATAGCTGTATCATTTAAGATGTGCTACAATATAAAAAAATAAATTCTTTGGAGACTAAAATGAAGTACATCCTGCGTGAAATTAAAAAATCCGAATATTCTCTCCTGAATGACTTTCTGTATGAGGCCATTTTCATTCCCGAGGGCGTAGAACCACCGCCAAAGTCTATCATCGCCGCTCCCGAATTACAGATTTATGTTAATCATTTCGGAGATTTTAATGATGATTATGGACTTGTCGCGGAAATTGATGGTCAAATTATCGGAGCCGTCTGGGTCCGCATTATGAATGACTACGGACATATTGATAACGAAACGCCTTCCTTTGCCATCTCGCTATATAAAGAATATCGCGGACTCGGCATTGGGACCGCTTTGATGAAAGAAATGCTTGACCTGCTCAAAAGTCAAGGATACAAACGCGCTTCTCTTTCCGTCCAGAAGGCCAATTATGCAGCCAAGATGTATCTGGATATCGGCTTTCAGATTGTTGACGAAAACGATGAAGAATATATCATGATGTTTAAATTATAAAAGGAGAAACCTGTCTATGCCAAATATTATCGAAATTACTGACTTTGAGGCACCGGAACTGGATGTCTATGCCCGCCTTACGGAAAACCAATTACTCAATCGCCACGAACCAGAGAAAGGCCTTTTCATTGCTGAAAGCCCAAAGGTTATTGAGCGGGCCCTGGACGCAGGCTGTGTTCCGATCTCACTTCTACTTGAACGAAAACATGTGGAGGGACAGGCCCGAGACGTCATTGCCCGATGCGGAAATATCCCTGTCTATACTTCCGATTTTGAGATCCTGACCCAGTTGACAGGATTTAAACTCACCCGGGGTGTCTTATGTGCCATGCGGCGTCCACCTTTGCCAAATGTTGAAGAAATATGTGCTAATGCCCGTCGAATCGCTATCCTCGAAAACGTCATGAATCCAACCAATATCGGAGCCATTTTCCGCTCCGCCGCTGCTCTGAATATGGATGCCGTATTACTCACTCCTGCAAGCAGCAATCCATTGTACCGGCGCGCCATCCGTGTCAGTATGGGCACGGTTTTTCAAGTGCCATGGACCTTCCTTGGCAATGAAGACACAGATGGCAGCCAGGTAAATATTAAACTTCTGCAAAAACTTGGCTTCAAAACTGCTGCCATGGCATTAAGTGACGATTCCATCAGTATCGATGATCCGCGGCTCATGGATGAAAAAAAACTGGCAATTATCCTGGGCACCGAGGGCGACGGCCTGGCTTCATCTACCATTGCCGCCTGCGATTACACCGTGCGCATCCCCATGTCCCACGGGGTGGATTCGCTGAATGTGGCTGCGGCCAGTGCAGTCGCTTTTTGGGAACTTGGAAGACATCGAACACTCTAAACAGTAAATACTTAAGTAACTATATAAACCTCATCGCCTTTATTTAATAGCTACTTTTATTACATTATCCCTTCTGTTCTCAAACAGATCATAAGCATCTACAATACGATTAAGCGGATATGTATGGGTAATCAACAGTGTTGTATCAATTTTTCCCTCTTCAATCAACCGAAGTATTTCTTCACAGTCACAGCCATCTACACCGCCAGTTTTAAAGGTCAGATTTTTTCCGTACATATCCGGCAGGGGCAGACTTTGGACTTCATCATACAAGGCTACGATGGTTACGATGGCATTTGGCCTTGCACATTCCCACGCCATTCGGAAAGTGTCTTTTGCTCCGGCCACTTCCAATACCACATCAGCTCCGCCGTGATCACTGTTTTCTTTGACAAACTGCTGCAAGTTTTCTGGTCCAACAACGCACACATCCGAATAATGTTCCTTTATAAATTCTCTTCGTACACAATCTTTCTCACATAAAATAATCCGTTTCGGATGTTTCAGCATCACACACAGCAATGTACAAATTCCGGTAGGGCCAGCACCGATCATCAACACCGTATCCTCTGGCTTAATTTCAGATATCCGGGCCGCCCAAAATCCTGTGGCAAGAATATCACCCACAAACAGAGCCTGCTCATCTGTCACATTATCCGGAATCTTATTTAGCCCCTGATCCGCATGAGGTACACGCACATACTCTGCCTGCCCTCCGTCAATACGGCATCCTAACGCCCATCCACCGTCAACGTCGGTACAATTATTCACGTATCCGTTCTTACAAAAAAAACATTCTCCGCAAAATGTTTCCACATTCACGGTCACCCTGTCTCCAGGCTTTACATTTGTAACAGCATTTCCTACGCTCTCCACGACGCCCACCATCTCATGGCCAACCGTTATCCCCGGAACTGCTCTTGGCACCGAACCGTGCTTAATATGTAAATCACTTGTACAGATGCTGGCAAGCGTTACTTTCACAATAGCATCCTTTTCATTCTTCAGCACCGGCTTAGGCTTCTCCAGCAATTCAAATTTTCCTTTTTCAATATATGTATATGCCAGCATGGGCTCACCCCTGATTCTTAATAATCTCTTTTAACTCTTCAATTTTCTTTTGTAAATCAACTCGCCACAAAATTCTTAATCGATCCAGTTTATCGACATTTAAGTATCCGGTATATTCACTTCCATTAAAAACCAGAACCACGTCTTTATTCAAAGAAGCATTTGTCAGCTTCTCTGCATCAAAAAAACCTCTCAGCTCTTTTGGAATAGCTGAACCTCTATATACAAAAAAGATTTATCGGTCCTCTTAATGACCATTGTATCGTTTATAATACTCCAGGAATCATACACACCTGCTTTTATACCCATAACTTTATCTTCTCCATCACTTTTATCTTATGTCAGCTTTGTTCCCCCTGAATCCAGTCCAATATTTCAGTAAATTCATCAAAGTCCAGCTTTTTCCTTCCCCAACTGATCCTTATAGCCTCTTCAATCCTTTCTTCATCGAATCCCATAGCCTGAAGCACATAACTCGGCCTATAAGTATATGAAGAATTACACGCAGAACCATTGGATACACTAATGATTTTTCGGTTCATTAGCATAAACGCTTCGGAATCAATTCCTTTAAAACTTATATTCAAGGTGTTTCCTACAGAAAAATCAATATCTCCATTGATATCGTATTTTACCTGACTTTCATTTATTAATTGCAGTAACTTTTTCTGATTTTCTTTATAACCCTCATGGTTTTTGCTGTAATTACTTAAACATTTCTGACAGGCCAGCCCAAGTCCGGCAATCAACGCTACTGGCAGTGTCCCCGGCCTCAGGCCACTTTCCTGACCGCCCCCATACATAACCGGTTCTAATGGTATTTTTTTTCCATCTTTTACTCTCGAAATCAGTGCCCCCACACCTTGAGGACCATACATTTTATGAGCAGAAATGGATAGCAAATCATATTTTAGCCTTTGTAATTCTTCTACAAGTTTCCCACAACTCTGAGAAGCATCTACATGAAAATATACATTCCTTTTTTCTAAATAGTTTCCTAACTCTTCCACTGGCTGGATAGTTCCTGTTTCATTGTTTACGTGCATAACACTGATTAACAATGTATCTTCCCGTACCTTATCCATAACACTTTGCACATCAATCCGGCCATTTTGCTGCGGACGGACAATATCCACTTTAAATCCAATTTGTTCCAACCGTCTTACCGGCTCTAGAACAGACTTATGCTCTATGGCAGTTGTTATAATATGTTTCTTATTTTGTTTAATCCCATACTCTTTTAATCCCAAAATCGCCAAATTATTACTTTCCGTGGAACCACTGGTAAAAATAACTTCATTTTTTTTAACCTGAAGAGATTCGGCCACCTGTAACCTTGCTTTTTCAACAATCTTTTTTGCTTCGCTGCCATAAGCGTGTGTACGACTATCCGCGTTACCATATTCATTTTTATACACATCAATCATTAAGTTTAAGACATCTTCATCTATCGGTGTCGACGCATTATAGTCCAAATAGAGTGCCATTTCTATTCCCCTCTCTCATTCAGCGCAAGCATCAGTAAATCATCCAATGATTTAATCGTATTTGTCCCGGAAAGATATGCGATTCCCCGACTTAAATGCAATTTAAAATATTTTGCAAGAGTTGCATTATCTGTAGGCAAATTATCCCGAACACATCTGGCTTTTATCAAAGCTTCATATAATTTATAATTTTCTCCACCGAATGTAATCCAGGACATTTCTGTATTACTGTCGGCTGGCTGTTCAATATCAATTGGAACCGAAGGTTCTCTAAGAGAAACACAGAGAGCCCATCTGCATAAAATATTCCAATTTTGAATGCCCGTCTTACCTTTTAATCTGGATAATTTCTCTTTATCCTGTATAGAAAGTTTAATCTGCTTTAAAATCATTTGGCCAGTCCTCCAAAATATCCCTCTTCAACAGTTGAACTCATCGTATTCTCATGATACTGTAAAATATATTCTTTACCTATATTAGGCTTTAATAATGCATAATCTGAAACACCGATTTCCTGGTCTGTTGACAAAATAATCACCTGCTCACTTGCATATGGAAAATAATTGTTTATCAAACTGGCTCTGTGATTTGAATCCAGACGGGCCAGTGGAGTATCAATAATTAACGGAAATTCTGTATTCGCACAAATTCCCAATGCCCAAAGCATAGCAATAACCAGTAATTGCTTTTCTCCTGCAGATAAAATCATCTTATCAACTTCCAAACCTTGATTATCATAATATGAAAATTTCAGAGTTTTGGAATCAATACATATATTTTCA
>CATZYB010000081.1 GCA_958426095.1 uncultured Lachnospiraceae bacterium | reverse complement strand
ATTGTTTTTGCCATGGATGCGATCCAGAGTCCTGTCTCTTTATATGAACCGGTATATACCGAAGGCGGCGATAAACTGTGCATCATGGACCAGGTACGGGATCCGAAAAATACGGAGGCAGCCTGGGTGGAAAATATCGCTCTTCAGGAGGCGATCAATAAACTTGGAGAGCGGGAACGGAAAATTATTGAAATGCGTTTTTACCAGGGGAAGACCCAGATGGAGGTAGCTTCTGAACTTTCCATATCTCAGGCCCAGATCTCCAGAATTGAAAAAAATGCGTTGAAAAGTATGCGGAACTATCTTCAGCAGTAGTGAGATTTAACGTATTTCCCCGAATATTTTGAAAAGAAAATTGACTTCGGGCAAAGAAAGGGTATAATAAGACGTGAACAACTTGCAATGTACTGGCGAGAAAGAAAATTGGAGGAAGAAAGAAACCATGTTTGAAGTTTTTGAAAAGACAGAATCACAAGTACGTTCTTATTGCAGAAAATACCCTGTAGAATTTAATAGAGCTAAAAATGCGGAGCTGTTCTCCGTAGACGGTGAGAGATATATTGATTTCCTGGCGGTGGCCGGTTCCATGAACTATGGACATAATAACTCGGAAATTAAAGCAAAGATACTTGAATATTTAAGTGAAGATAATATTATTAATGCCCTGGATATGTATACAAAGGCAAAAGAAGAATTTCTTGTAACATTTGATGAAAAGATTCTTAAACCGAAAAATCTGGACTATAAAGTAATGTGCTGCGGACCGACAGGAACAAATGCCAATGAAGCGGCTTTGAAATTAGCCAGAAAAAATACAGGACGGACAAACGTCATTGCTTTTTCGGGTGCATTTCATGGAATGACTTTGGGAAGTCTGGCAATGACTACAGATCGGACAAGCCGTGAAGGCGCCAGTCTGCCGCTGGCCAATGTAACTTTTGCTCCGTATGACGGAACGTTGGATTCCATTGCCTACTTAAAGTGGATTCTTGAAGACGATCATTCCGGTGTTGAGAAACCGGCAGCTATTTTCCTTGAGACCATTCAGGCCGAAGGCGGTATTAATGTGGCCAGCGTCGAATGGCTGAAAGAAATCCGTAAAATCTGTACAGAAAATGATATTCTTATGGTTTGCGACGATATCCAGGTGGGAATTGGCCGAAGCGGTCATTTCTTCTCCTTTGAACGCGCAGGTATTCAGCCGGATATGGTGGTACTTTCCAAATCGATTAGTGGTTTTGGTATGCCGATGGCGCTGCTTTTGATTCGTCCGGATCTGGATATTTTCCGTCCGGCAGAACATAACGGAACATTCCGTGGCAATCAGTTATCCTTTATCGGAGGTACTGCGGGAATCAACTATTTTGTAGAACATCATTTAGACGAAGAAGTTCGGAGAAAAGCAGTCATCGTGGAGAAGTTCATGCAGGAAGAGATTCTGCCATTAGATTCCCGACTTTCTTACAGAGGTATGGGTCTTATGTGGGGTATTGACTTTGGCGCGGTGAATCCGGCTTTAGCTCTGGAATCTGTTCATGAAGCTTTTGACCGTCATTTAATCTGTGAAGTGGCCGGACGTAAAGACGGCGTATTGAAATTAATGCCGCCGCTGACCATTCAGGATGATGTGTTAAAAGAAGGATTGGCCATTGTGAAAGAAGCGGTTATCGCTGCTTTAAAAAAATAATTTATAAGAAGAAACGCCGGGCCGGGAATCAATCCCGTGTCCAGCGTTTTTTTTCGTCCATATATTTCCTGTTCAGCCAGTCAACAGTCTGACCCAGGCCATCCGGGGAAAATTCAAAAGATTCCCATGTTTTTTCGGCTTCGTCGGTTTTGTCAAAGCAGAAGGGCTGGGGCCATATACAAACCTGCAAAACGGTTTTTTTTTCGTCAGAATCTTCAGAAGCCGGGATTTCAGCTTTTTCCATTCGGTAACGCATTCCCTGATAGCTTCCGGTGAATGGCTCTTTTTTTAAAAAAGATATGGGCATAACATCTTTTATATCAATCATAATGACACCTCGGATTCATTTTTTGTTCCCAGATATTTGATCGTTTCATATGGAATCGGCCCGCCGAATAAATCCAGAGCGCTGCCGATAGTTACGTTAATGCGGTCCTGTCCAAGGTCCTTTAATATGCGTAAGTCTTCAAAGGAACCGACACCGCCGGCGTAGGTGACCGGACGGCCGGTGAAATTTCCGAGAAGTTTTGCCAGGGGCTTTTCGATACCTGAAGCTTTTCCCTCCACATCCACTGCATGAATTAAAAATTCGTCACAGTAAGGAGACAGCATATCGAGGGTTTCAAGGTTTATTTTTACGGATGTAAACTTTTGCCACCGGTCAGTGACGATATAATAGTCATCGCCTTTTTTACGGCAGCTCAGATCAAGCACCAGACGCTCACGGCCGACAAGCTTAGACAAATCCTTTAAGCGGTCAAAATGGAGTTTTCCGTCTTTGAATACATAAGAAGTTACAATGACATGGGAAGCGCCTGCGTCCAGAAAACGCCGGGCATTTCCGGGATGAATGCCGCCGCCGATCTGGAGGCCGCCCGGATAGACTGCAAGGGCGCCGAGGGCCTGGGCTGCGTCCGCCTCATAATATTCCGAAGACTCAGGATTTAGTAAAATAATATGACCGCCGCGAATGCCATCTTTTTTGTATTGTTCGGCATACCAGGCCGCATCCTGCTCTGAAACAAAATTTTCTTTGGCCTGGTTTCCTGAGTCCTTTAAACTTCCGCCGACGATCTGTTTCACTTTGCCATTATGTATATCGATACATGGTCTGAATTGCATTTTTATACACCTCACTGGAATTATGAGAAAAATTATAGTATAATTTAATCCATATTGCAAGGAAAAGGAAAGTAAGGAGCGATAACAATGGCAAAAAAGAAAGATGCCGATGCAAATAAAACCAATGCCATGCGGCTTTTAGAGCAGGCGGATATCCCGTTTCGGATTGAAACCTACGAATTTGACGACGAACATTTGAGTGGAGAACACGTGGCCTCCCAGGTCAGTCTCCCGGCGGACCAGATTTTTAAAACCCTTGTTGTCCGCGGTGATAAGAAGGGAATCATGGTTTTTTGCATTCCCGTAACAATGGAATTGGATTTGAAGAAGGCGGCCAGGGCCGCCGGAGATAAAAAGATTGAAATGACTCATGTCAAAGAACTGCTCGGATTGACCGGTTATATTCGGGGCGGCTGTTCGCCGATCGGCATGAAGAAAAAATATCCTACATGGATAGATGAAACAGCGATGCTCTATGATGAGATTGCTGTCAGCGGCGGTGTCCGGGGAATTCAGATCATTATAAATCCGGAGAGATTAAAAGATTTTGTCCAGGCAGTGTATTCGGATGTAACTCAGTGAAAGATATTTGCATAACATAGAATAAGAAGTATGTTATGGGGTGCGGCATGCGTATTTGCGAACTTCGCCAGAAGGAAGTTATTAATGTGCGGGACTGTCAGCGCATTGGTTTTGTGGCCGATGTGGAATTCGATCCGAAAACAGGCTGTATCTGTCAGTTGATCATTCCCGGACAAGGGAAATGGTGCGGTCTTCTGGGCAGAGATACGGAATACATTATTGGCTGGAAATGCGTCCGGCAGATTGGTGCGGATATCATTCTGGTGGACGTTTGCATGGAGGAAATCATGCACCACTGCGAGGGCTAAAAAGTAATTTTTTAATGCCTTTTACTGGAAATATATCAAATAGTTTTTTGTAATACGTGCCAGCTTTCTGGATTTTGTGAAACGGCTTTTTAAAATGCTGATTTGCTGTTATCCTGCGTGAACTCAACGGCTCCGGCATCAAATGATAAAAATCTTTCGGAATATTTGTAAAAAATCAACCTGCTTTTTTCGGGATGAAATCAGACATTTTTTGAAGTTATGAACGTTTAAAAAAATGTCTGTAATAAAAGTTCTCGAAAAAAGCAGGTTAGATTTTTCTTAAATGTTCCGGCGATTTGAAAATTTGATGCCGGAACCGTTTCAGACACACGCGGAGTACAGCAGCTATATTTAAAAAGCCATTTCTACAAAATCTTACGAAAGACTGTACAATAATTACAAAAACTATTTGATATAAGGCTCCGGCAAAAGGCTATCTAAAAGGTATTTTTTTATTGACCCCTTTTGTTTCCTCGATTATAATGAATTTATCGAGGAGGGTAAAAAGATGAAATGTCCATTTTGCGGAGAGGCAGACTCAAAAGTCATTGACTCTCGTCCGGCAGAGGATGGAAATTCCATACGTCGGCGCAGACAATGTAATGCCTGTAAAAAGCGGTTTACAACTTATGAAAAAATCGAAACGATTCCTTTGATCGTCATAAAAAAGGATAATAACCGGGAACCTTATGACCGGCAGAAGATAGCTTCAGGAGTTCTGCGTTCATGCCATAAGCGTCCGATTTCAGCGGACCAGATCAACAAGCTGGTGGATGAAATTGAAACGGAAATTTTCAATCGGGAAGAGCGGGAGATTCCTGCCCGGGATATCGGGGAGATTGTCATGAATCGCCTGAAAGAATTGGATGCGGTGGCCTATGTCCGGTTTGCTTCCGTGTACCGTGAATTTAAAGATGTGAATACCTTCATGGATGAAATTCAGAAAATTCTTAAATAGATTTTATTTAAAGGGAGTGTCGCAAAATAACTGATCCGTTCAGTTGGCAGAGCGATACTCCCTCATCTGTTTTGTAGCACCCTCTTGTCGTTTATTTATTTTTAGAATCAATGATAATTGTCACAGGGCCATCATTAACTAATTCAACGGCCATGTCTGCGCCGAATTCGCCTTCAGCTACGGTAAAACCAAGATTTCGGAAAGCTTTTATAAAATCCAGATAAAAAGCTTTGGAAGGTTCAGGCAATCCGGCATCAATAAAGCTTGGACGGTTGCCTTTCTTCGTATTTGCAAATAAGGTAAACTGGGAAATGATCAAAAGCTCACCGTCCACATCTCTTAATGAAAGGTTCATTTTCCCTTCTGGATCTTCAAATATGCGAAGTCCGGAAATTTTTTTAATCAGATAATCCATATCTTCTGTGGTATCGTCTTTGGCTACGCCAAGGAGAATAACAAATCCTTTTCCGATTTCTCCGTGAATTTGTCCGTCAATAGTGACTTTGCCCCGGCTGACCCGCTGTATCACTGCTTTCATGATGATAACTCCTTTCCCTGCGGCCATGTCCGGCCTGTGGGTATTTCTGATATATTGTTATTATATCTGCCGGAGACACCATCGTCAAACATATGTCGAAAAATATCAAAAAGGGGGGATACTTTGTGATTGCCAGGTCTCAGGAAAGCTGTTAAAGTAAAATCAGGTATTGCCTTTCGAAAGAAAGGAAAAGATTCATGTTTTGTAAAGTTTATAGTGCGCTTTGTATGGGAATCCAGGGACGGATCGTTCGGGTAGAGGCGGATATGAGCAGCGGTCTTCCCTCATTTCAGATCGTGGGAGAGATCTCTGCGGAGGTCCGGGAGTCCGGGGCACGGATTCGCACGGCTATGAAAAATTCTGGTTTTCTATTGCCTCCAAAGCGTTATTTGATCAATCTGGCGCCTGCCAATTTCCGCAAATCAGGGACAGGGTTTGATCTCCCTGTGGCGGTGGCCCTTCTGAGCTGTATCGAGCATATATCCCCAGAAATTCTTGAAAACAGCATATTTATCGGAGAATTGGCTTTGAACGGTATGTTGATACCGGTGAGAGGCATTTTGCCCATGCTGAGTCAGGCGGTAGCAGAGGGATTTCATAATTGCTTTGTTCCGGTGGAAAATGCAGAGGAAGCGGCGATTTTATCAGGTATCCGGGTTTTTGGCGCCTCCCGGTTTTCAGAAATCATCAATCATCTGCAGGGCATTGAAGAATTGCCGCAAACACAGGTGAAATGGAAACCTGAGGATGGCATAAAAAGAAAATATCCGTTGGATTTTAAGGATATTCAGGGACAGGAGTCTGTAAAACGCTGTGTCCAGATCAGTGCGGCCGGACATCATCATCTGCTGATGATCGGACCTCCGGGCAGCGGTAAGACGATGGTGGCGGAACGGATGCCCTTTATTTTACCGGAGATGGATTTTGAAGAACAGGTGACAGTGACAAAGATTTACAGTGCGGCCGGGCGGCTGAAACCGGGCAGGGGATTGATGACAGAAAGACCTTTTCGAAGGCCGCATCATTCGGTATCCGACAAGGTCCTTGTTGGGGGCGGAGTGGTGCCGGTGCCGGGGGAGATCAGTTTAGCTCATGGCGGTCTTTTGTTTCTGGATGAATTGGCCGAGTTTTCAAGAAGTACGATTGAATCTCTGCGTCAGCCGCTGGAATCGGGCGAAGTTTATATCCATCGGGTGCGGGGAGATTACACTTTTCCGGCAAAGCCGCTGATCGTAGCGGCTATGAATCCATGTCCTTGCGGCTATTATCCGGACAGGGAGCGCTGCCGCTGTACATCCGGGCAGATACGTAAGTATATGGGAAAGGTCAGCGGACCTGTCATGGAGCGCCTGGATTTGTGCGTTCATGTTCAGCGGGTAGATTACCGGAAACTGACAGGCGACGTGAAAGGGGATGACAGCAGGTCGGAGGTTTCAGCGGCCTGTCCGGATAGTCAGCAGATGAAAGAGCGTATAGAGCGGGTGCGTCAGATACAGGAAGAGCGGTATCATAAGCTTAAAATACGGTACAATAGTGAGATGAATGGTCCTATGATTCAGGAATTTTGTAAGCTGGATGGAGAAACACAAAGTTTTTTAGGAAGAGTTTATGATAAATTTCATCTCTCTGCCAGAGTGTATCAAAAAATGTTAAAGGTGGCCCGGACGATTGCTGATTTGGAGGGCAGTAAAGATATATGCAGGGAACATGTGGAAGAGGCCGTTTGTTATCGTCTGCCGGATGAGACCTATGGAGGCGGAACATGGGACTGACGGAAAGGGAATGTTGGTTCTGGCTTTGTACCCGCCCATGGCTCGGCGTTCGCACGATTGATAAACTATTGGGATATTTTAAGACAGCAAAGAATATTTATTATGGAAGAAACTCACAATATAGCCAGGTTCCAGGCATAAAAGAGAAGATCAGAGACAGGCTGCAAAGATCAGAAGAAAAGAATGAAGAAGATTTAAGACGGGAGATGTTTCGCCTGGAACGACTTGGCGGAAAGTTTGTCTGTCGGATTGACAGGGAGTATCCGGAGAAACTTCGGCATATCTATGATACGCCTGTCGGATTGTTTTATTATGGACGTTTGCCGGAAACGGACAGGACGATGATCGCCATCGTCGGAGCCAGAGAAGCCAGTGGTTACGGCTTTGCTGCAGCAAAGTATTTTTCTGAAAAGCTGTCGGAAAAGGGGATAGGGATCATCAGCGGACTGGCCAGGGGCGTAGACAGCGAGGCGCATCGGGGCGCCTTGAGCGGCACTGGGACAGCAGGGACCTGGGGGATCCTTGGCTGCGGCCTGAATATTTGTTACCCGAAGGAGAATTACCGATTGTTTGAACAGATGAAGGCAAACGGGGGGATTATAAGCGAGTATCCTTTGGGAGTCGGGCCGGAACCCTGGCATTTCCCTATGCGAAATCGGATCATCAGCGGATTGGCTGACGGGGTTTTAGTTATTGAGGCCAGGGAGCGGAGCGGTTCTCTGATCACGGCCGAGATGGGACTGGAGCAGGGAAAAAATATTTACGCTTTGCCCGGAAGATTTAATGATTCATTGAGCGCAGGGTGCCATCAACTGATCCAGAGCGGAGCGAAGCTGGTTTATCGTCCGGAGGACATTATGGAGGATTATGACATTTCTGTAAATTGTCAGAAAAGCGCGGCAGAAAAAACAAAACTTTCACTTGATAATTCAGAACAATTGGTGTATGCTAGTTTAAGTTTAAGCCCAAAAGACGTGGATACCATTTCCGCTGAATGTCAACTCTCACTTGCAGAGACGTGGCGGATTTTATTAAATCTGGAATTGGAAGGGAAGATACGTCAGATGGGAAAAAACCTGTATATGCTGAATCTTTGAAAGCATAATACAGGATTTTTGACAATAGAGATGAGATAGTGGAGGCGTATTATGGCGAAATATTTGGTTATTGTGGAATCTCCTGCGAAAGCCAAAACCATTAATAAGTTCCTTGGATCGAATTATCGGGTAGTCGCGTCCAACGGACATGTGCGGGACTTACCTAAAAGCCAATTGGGAATTGACATTGAAAACGATTTTGAACCGAAATATATAACAATTCGTGGGAAGGGCGATATCCTTGCCATGCTTCGTAAAGAAGTAAAAAAAGCGGATAAAGTTTATCTTGCAACGGACCCGGACCGGGAGGGGGAAGCGATTTCCTGGCATTTGGCCCAGGCATTAAAATTAGAACCAAAACAGATACATCGAATTACGTTTAATGAGATTACGAAGACTGCGGTAAAGAACTCGATCAAACAGGCCAGAGATATCGATATGGATTTGGTGGATGCCCAGCAGGCCCGTCGTATGCTGGACCGTATGGTGGGTTATAAAATAAGTCCACTGCTTTGGGCAAAAGTAAAGCGGGGCTTGAGCGCCGGCCGTGTTCAGTCTGTGGCTCTGCGGATCATCTGTGACAGGGAACAGGAAATTGATTCGTTTATTCCGGAGGAATATTGGTCTCTGGATGTGCTGTTGGATGTAAAAGGTGAGAAAAAGCCCCTGACAGCCAAATTTTACGGCAGAGAAAAAGAGAAAATGGAAATCCGTTCCAAAGGACAGCTGGATGATATTCTGGCAGATTTGGAAGGACACTCCTATGAGATTTGCAATATTAAAAATGGAGAGCGTTCAAAAAAACCGCCGCTGCCCTTTACAACGAGTACATTACAGCAGGAAGCGTCCAAACTGTTAAACTTTTCCACGCAGAAGACAATGCGTATTGCACAGCAGTTATATGAAGGTGTAGATATTAAGGGAAATGGCACGGTCGGTCTGATCACTTATCTGAGAACGGATTCTACCCGTATTTCTGAAGAGGCGGACGCTGCTGTGCGGAAGTTTATTGGCGAAGCCTATGGTGCGGATTACGTTGTACAGCAGGTAAAGATCAATAAAAATACAGGAAAAATTCAGGATGCACATGAGGCCATTCGTCCGTCGAATTGTGAGTTGACGCCGACAAAGATTAAAGAATCTTTGTCCAGAGATCAGTTCCGTCTGTATCAGCTTATATGGAGCCGGTTTGTTGCAAGCCGGATGGCGGATGCGGTATATGCCACGACAAATGTGAAGATTAACTGTAATGGTTACATTTTTACAGTGACTGCGTCGAAAATTAAATTTGAAGGTTTTCTTTCTGTTTATAAACATGCGGAAGATAAGGCGGAATCCAATGTGCTTTTGAAAAAACTGACGGAAGACAGCGAATTGTCTTTCAAGGATTTTGAGAGCAAACAGCATTTTACTCAGCCGCCGGCGCATTTTACGGAAGCCTCTCTGGTTAAGACACTGGAAGAATTGGGGATTGGCCGACCAAGTACCTATGCGCCGACGATTACGACGATTATTGCCCGCCGGTATGTGGCGAAGGAAAATAAAAATCTTTACGTGACAGAACTTGGCGAGGTCGTTAATCAGATTATGAAGGATGCCTTTCCAAGTATTGTCGATGTTTCTTTTACGGCTAATATGGAGTTTTTGCTGGATAAAGTTGAAGAAGGCTGTGTGAATTATAAGACGGTTGTCCGAAACTTCTATCCGGATCTGGAAGAGGCTGTATTGGTAGCGGAAAAGGAACTGGAACAGGTAAAGATCGAAGATGAAGTATCAGATGTGGTCTGTGACCAGTGTGGACGGCATATGGTCATTAAGTATGGACCCCATGGAAAGTTCCTGGCTTGTCCGGGATTTCCGGAATGCAGGAATACAAAAACTTATTTTGAAAAAATTGGTGTGAGTTGTCCAAAGTGCGGTAAGGATATTGTCATCCGAAAGACGCAGAAGGGACGTAAGTATTACGGTTGTGAAGATAATCCGGAGTGCGATTTTATGACTTGGCAGAAGCCTTCCGGTAAAATCTGTCCAAAGTGCGGCAATGCACTGGTGATTAAAGGGCAGAAGCTGGTATGCGCCGATGTGACCTGCGGATACCGGGAGAACCGGGGAGTAAATGAAGAATAGATAGAGATATCTCCTGTCAAAGTCCTGGGGTTGGACTCTGACAGGAGATTTTTTGTAAGGTATTTAATATGGAAGAAACTGTAACAATTGAGAATTTGTGGGATAAGATTAAGGCTTTCGAGGGAGAGACTTTTCATACAGTGAAGGGACTGCCCTTTACCTATCGGATCAAAGGCGGCGAATTATTTACGGAACGTAAGAAAAAGTCAATTACCCGGGCAACTTTTGAGAAGGCCTTTTTGAAAGTTCAGGAACATAAGGAAGAGATTACAGGACCTAAAAAATTGAATGTTTTTGGAGGCCCCTATGTGTGGGCTATCTTTAAAAAGCTGGGAATTGTCGGATAGATGATATCAGTGAAAGGAAGCTGGGTGATTTATGACGAAAAGACTGGTATTTTTTGTATTGTGTTTGTGCTGTATTGGCTGGCTGGGATTGATTTTCCATCTGTCTACAGAGAACGGAGAGAAAACAGCGGATACAAGTATGAAGATTGCTGAGAAAATTTCCGGAATGCTCTATAGTTCTCCGACTCAGGAACAGGTGCAATCCGTGCATCATGCTGTGCGAAAACTGGCCCATGTCGTTATGTTTTTTGTCTTTGGCGTGCTGATCAGTATGACAGGAATATA
>CATZYB010000080.1 GCA_958426095.1 uncultured Lachnospiraceae bacterium | reverse complement strand
TAATATCTTGAAAAGCTCCTGCATTGCCGCTATCTGATAACGGGAACATGGCATAACCTACATTTGATATCCAATTCATCACAGCAAAAAGATAAATACCTATACGGATTGTCTTGTTCAGTTTTCCCTGAACAAATGCGCAGACCATCATAATTGAAACAATCCCGCATACTCCGTATAAAGACGATAATTGTTCCCATAGCATTTTAGACGGAGCATTATCAGCACTTAAATCGCTAACTGCCTGCGCCATCCAGTTATAACTGGGATATGCTGTTGGAGCAAAAATCACCGCTGCGGTATAGGATAACAGTGATACTACTCCCAAAAGTCCTAACCAGTTAATCAATGTTTTTTTCATCATTCATTCCTCCGTATTGGTTGCAAAACCATTTGATATAATTTTGTATCATATCCTGTCCGACAGGTTCGCCAGAACAGGAACAGTCTAATTGATAGTCCATCATGGCATGAACCGTCATTGCAAAAGATGTAGCAGCCATATCTATATCCTCAATACAGATTTTTTTGTGTACTTGCAAGGCATAAAACAGATTTTTGGTTGCCAAAATCATTTTTCTTGTTTCCTCTGCCATAATTTTAGCAGCGGTTGGATTGACGGAACGCTCTGAATAAATGACCTTGTAAAAAGATAACATTTTGCTTTCGGTGCTTATACTGCTGTAATTTTCCACTGATTGCGCCAATGCTTCTTCCATACTTTTTTCTTTGATAAATTCCCCATAATCAATATCCGCAAGAGATAATTGCTCCTTTGATTTTTCTCTTAAATACTGATACATTGCAGCAATAATTTCTTCTTTTGATTTGAAGTGATTATAAAGCGACGGTTTTCGTATTCCCATTTTTTCCGCTATTTGAGCCATTGACACATTATTTAATCCGTTCTCTGCTGCAAGTTCCAATGTAACAAGGATAATTTCTTCTTTTCTGTTCATCAGTATGCCTCCTTTACTCAATATTAGTTATTATACTACCAACCGTTAGCTTTTGCAATAACTTTTCTTCCAAAAAAGAAAAGCGACAGAGCTTTTACCCTCTGCCGCCAGTCTGTTATGCGTAAATGATTTCCTTCTCCACAATCTCTCTCGCACACGCCCGTATATTATTAAGCCTTTGTATCCATTCAAGCTGATTTTCAGCTTTTAGCTGCTCTGTGATACCCTGTGCCTGTTTCATGCTCTCTATGAGCCTGTCAAAGCGTTCCTGCGCCTGTTTATCAATCTCCGCAAGGTAGGCGATCAGCCTACCGCTTGTTAGCAGATTGATATATGTACCTCTGCGGTATTCTTTCAGATAGCGCAAGTGACGCTCTCCCCATACGCCTATGGGCTGTTCTTCCTCGGCGGGTAATCTGAAATCTGGGATGAGATACCCATTTTCTTCGTGATATGTGCCGCCTAACTGTTCAAATAATGATTTTGCCATTTTGTAATTCCTCCAAATAAGATATTCACTCCACCTTGCTGTATCTGCTGTCTTAAACGCAATTTTGAGTTTTCTCCTTATCTGGCTTTAAACATATGTTACAAAACTGAATAAATAAAAAGTGCGAGGATACTTCTTTGTGTTATATTTGAATCACTAAAAAACAAAAAAACATAAAGGAGTTCCTCGCATGGCTAGTATAACACAAGATATGAAGTATCGTCTATCCCTCATTAAATTTGCTGATAAATATGGCGTCTCTAAGGCTGCTGCTCGCTACAAGACCAACCGGCAGTATATCTATCGCTGGAAACGACGCTATGATGGCTCTATAGAATCTCTGCGTGACCGCTCCAGAAAACCACACCACCATCCCAATCAGCATACTCAGGAGGAAATTTCTCTTATCAGAAATATGCGTAGGCGTAACCCTGACGCCGGTCTCGTCGTCTTCTGGGTTAAACTTCGTCAGAGAGGCTATTCCCGCTCTATTACTGGTTTGTATCGTTTCCTTAGAAAACAGGGTATTATGGCCGTCAAACCGCCGAATCCCAAGTACATCCCTAAGCCATATGAACAGATGGATTATCCTGGCCAGCGAATCCAGATTGATGTGAAATTTGTTCCTTCCTCCTGCCTCGTAAATGAAGTAAAGGGCCAGCGTTTCTACCAGTACACTGCTATCGATGAGTTCTCACGCTGGCGCTTTGTGGAGGCTTTTAAGGAGCACAGCACTTATTCCTCCATGCTCTTTCTTGAGCATCTGGTAAAAGCATTTCCCTGTCCCATCGAATGTATACAAACAGATAATGGCCCGGAGTTCACGAACCGCTTTACCACGTATCGAGACAAACCGACTCTGTTTCAGGTACATCTGGAGCAGCATGATATTCAGCATAAGCTTATTCGGCCCTTTACGCCCAGGCATAATGGAAAAGTAGAACGGAGCCATAGAAAAGACAATGAACGCTTCTATGCTACTCATACTTTCTATTGCTTTGAGGACTTTGCGAAGCAACTGAAAATATATAATCGCAGAGATTATAACCACTTTCCTATGCGGCCACTGGGATGGAAAACTCCAAATCAGGTACTGAGGGATTATTTACAGTCAGTGTAACAAATGTTCGACAAACCTACATTTTGAAAATCTTCTTGCCCGTTTTCTTTCTTATCAAGCGCTTAAGGTCATTATAAATATGAAGTAATTAACCCCGGTTAGTAACACGTTAGTAACAAAAAAGCCCGGGAACCCGCATAAATGCGTTATATAATTTACAATTTGTTTAAAAAATGATGAATACTTGATGTAAGAACCCATGTTAGGATAATATCATGAAATCCTGATATGGGTTCTTTTTAATATGATAAAAGGGAAGGGAGAAATAGATATGAAAAAAAGATTTCGATTTGTTTATATAGGGGCGGCTATGTGTATGATGACGGCGTTTTTTTCAGGCTGTCAGGAAAATCCGGATTCATCGATCGTTGTTAATAAGGATATGGATCATTTGATCGAGGAAGCGCAGAAAGATGGGGAAAGCGGGACGGATATCGCCAATATTGCCGGGGAATACGAGACTTATCAGACGTCGTTTTCGGATGAATCCCTGGGGGTTACGGTGAACGTGGATGCGAAGGTAGATATTCCCGAGGTGGATCAGATGTCTGTTTTTCGGGTTCAGCAGCAAAAAATCAGTCAGGAGTTTTTAAATAAAGTCATTGAAGAGCTGTCCGGAGGTCAGACGCTTTATGATGCCGGTGTAACTTTGAGTACGAGAACCCGAAAAGATATTGAAGCGGAAATCAGCGATTTAAAAGCAGAAATGGAGAATTTGAAAGCAAATTATGGGGATGAAGCAGAGGAGTATATGCCGGATTACCAGCAGGATATAGACGCGCTCCAGGAAGAATATGAAAACGCACCGGAAGAGATTGTCTGGGAAGGTAATGAATCCGACGGACTTTTACATAGTGTGGCGGAGATGGTGGAGAAAGAAGGCAGCGAGGAGTTTTATCAATGGGAGTATAGTCTGAATCCGAAGGGCGAGGTTTATTACGGCGCTAATAATGGAGAAAATGGCGATTATATGTCCTTCTTTGTACAGAACAATGAGGAACGGGGAAACTGTCTGCGATACAGACGGGGAAAACGGGGATATGATTTTACAGCGACAGCGATCGTGCCGTCCACAGTGTTTGACAATGTTTTTACCGGCGTGTGGCCGGCGGATGAGGACAGGGCGGCGGAGTGTGCAAGTTCTATGTATGGAGGAGACGTGGAACTGGTGGAATTTTCGGATGAGCCGACGACGATTTCTGAAGATGAGGCCCGGAAGACTGCGGATACATTTATGAAAACGGTTGGATTGGACGACATATATCGATATTATGAAGGCGGTTTGTATTCGGAAGTCAGAGATATACGGGTCGGAGAAGATACAGAAACGGAGGGATATCGGAAATTGTATATTTTCCGGTATATGCGGTATGCGGACGGCGCCTTTGTGACCTTTGACGCAAAAAGTAAGCATGAAGAAGGCTGGAACGGCGACGATTATGTGAAGAAAGATTGGCCGGCGGAATGTGTTGAGATTCGTGTGAATGATTCGGGAATTGTAGGATTTGATTATAATGCGCCGCTGGAAGTCACTGAAACTGTCGTGGATCAGTCAAACCTGAAGAGCTTTGATGAGATTAAAGCCGCCTTTGAAAAAATGGTGATGATAACCAATGCCAAGACCGATTTGGAACTGGATTCGGGTGTGACGGTTGAGATTGATCGGGTAGTTCTCGGCTATGCACAAATCAGTGAGGCGGACAGCTATGATACGGGGCTTTTGGTGCCGGTCTGGGATTTTCAGGGGAAAGTTACGGACGAGTACGGCAGTGAGTTTGCGGGAAGTGTTATGACAATTAACGCCATCGACGGCTCAATTATTGACCGGAGCCTGGGATATTAATTATGAACAGCTTTGAAACAGATATCGGACGGGCCATTTTATCCCGGGGATTTGCCGCAGGGGTTCTGCTGGAAATTTTGATTCTGTTTATCGCAGGCTTTGATTCGGATTTATTTCGCATGACCGTTCCTGTCCTGTGCACCCTGCCCTATTCGACGGCCTGGCTGGCAGATTATCAGAGCGGGTTTATCAAAGCCTATTTGCCCCGGAGCGGAGTTACGGCTTATATCCTCGGAAAAATTCTGGCCTGCGGGATCAGCGGCGGAGCGGTGGAGGTTTTGGGCGGCTGGCTTTATGTCTGCCTGAAAGGTATTGGGAATGGGTCATTGAAAAATGTTGAAAGTGTACCGTGGAGTCCTCTGCTGATTTTTATGTCAGGAATGTTATGGGCAGTTGTGGCGGCCGTGCTAGCCGCCCTGTCCAATAGCCGTTACATAGCCTATGGCGGGGCTTTTGTTCTCTATTATATATTGGTTATTTTGCATGAACGTTATTTTCAGACATTATACTGTCTCTATCCCTATGAATGGCTGGCGCCGGAACACACGTGGCTATTTGAAGAATGGGGCGTCGTGTTTCTTGTTACAGGGCTTATATTGGTATTGATCTGCATATACGATGTGATTCTCAGGAGGTGTATCGAAGGTGTATAAAATCCGACAGATTGGCCTGGTTGCCGCGGCAAATTTCCGGCGGTGGCGAAAAAATCCTCAGATTGCGCTGGCTTTTGGCCTGGGTTTTGTCGTATGTTTCCTGCTTTCCGATAAAGTACTCGTATTTGCAGGAGAGCATGATACCGTTGTTCAGATTCTGGAGCCTTTTATATGGACCTTCGGAGACGCCAATTCCATATTGATCATCTCTCTGCTATTACTGCTTTTATTTGCCGATATGCCGAATCTGGGAAATGAAGTTCCGCTGTTTTTAATACGAATCAACCGGAAGATCTGGCTTTTGGGGCAGATTTTATATCTGGTGCTGGCAACCATGGGATTTATGTGCTTTATCCTGATTTCAACGTGCGTGCTGGCAGGGACAAAGGCCTATACGGCAAATCTGTGGAGTGATACGGCGGCGATTCTCGGGTATTCCAGTATCGGAGAAAAGATTGCGATTCCTGCCTTTGTCAAGGTGCTGGAGTTATCCTTTCCTTATTCCTGTACACTTCACATTTTTGGGTTGATGGCAGGCTATTCTGTTTTGATGGCCAGCCTGATTCTTTATTTGAATTTGTGGAAGGGAAATGGCGGGATGATCGGCGGTATTATATTCAGCGGTTTTGGATTTTTAATGAACCCGGAGGTGATCGCTGGTATACTTCGGTTATCTCAGGAACAGCAGAAAACAGCAAATATTATTTTTGGGTGGATATCTCCGCTGAATCATGCGACCTATTACATGCACAATTTCGGTTATGACAATTTGCCGAAACTATGGGTGTCTTATATGTGTTTTGCTGCAGGGTGCCTGATCCTGTTCGGGCTTTCCGTTCGGAAAATAAAGAATTATTCCTTTGATTTTACAGGAACACAAAAATAGTGTGAGAGGTGACATTATGGAGAAACAGTCGGGGATTATTGTAGAACACGTCTATAAATCTTTTGGAAAAGAGCATGTACTAAAGAATGTGAGTCTGACGATACCGCCGGGACGGATTTTTGGTGTTGTCGGCAATAACGGCAGTGGCAAAACTGTTTTGATGAAATGTATCTGCGGCTTTATGAAACCGGATTCGGGAAATATTGTCGTCAACGGAGAGCAGGTGGGAAAAGACTGTGATTTTCCTGACGGGCTGGGCGTGATTATTGAAACGCCGGGATTTCTGCCGAACCTGAGCGGCTTTCAGAATTTAAAAATATTGGCTTCATTGAAAGCGCGGATTGGAAAAGAAGAAATCAGGAATACTTTGGAACGGGTCGGTTTGAATCCGGGAATGCGTAAGCCGGTGGCTAAATATTCCCTTGGGATGCGCCAGCGTCTGGGCATTGCCCAGGCCATTATGGAAAATCCGGAGGTCCTTATTTTAGATGAACCCTTCAATGGATTGGATAAGAATAGCGTAGGACAGATGCGGGAACTTATCAAAGAACTGCGGCAGCAGGGAAAGTCTATTTTGCTGGCCAGTCATAATGCACAGGATATCGAAGAATTATGTGACGATGTTCATGAAATGGAGGATAAATGGAAATGAAAATTTTGAGAAAAGTTCTTTGGATATTCTGTGTAGCAGGAATACTGTTCAAGGGCCCGGAGATGAACGTCCAGGCCGCATCGGAAACGGTAGAATTGGAAATGGATTCGGAAAATAGTTATGCGGGCATGGATAAATCTTACTCGAAAGGATATATACCGAAAGTAGAGAATGATACGGCGCATCTTATTGTACCTGTTATATATCAGGGAACGTTAAAAGATCATAAGGTGAAAGCCTCAGTAAACCTTGGTAATGGAACGAATCTGCCCTTTGATTCTGCGGTATATGAAAAAGAGGTCGTTCTCAGTCAGGAAAAAATCAATGGAAGCCAGGAAACCGTTCCATGCTATCTGGTAATTTTTGATTTAAAGCTGACAACGGATCGGAAAAATGGGGATTATCCGGTGATTTTGAATATTCAGGCCGTCGATGACGATGGAAATTCCATACGTAAAGAATTTTCATTAAATGTGGCGATCACCGACGAAAAGCCGCCGGCCAGTGCGCCGTCTGCGGAAGAGCCTGAGACGGAAGAAACAACGACGCAGGAACCATCCACGCAGGAACCGTCCGCACAAGAACCATCCACGCAAGAACCCTCCACAGAAGAGCCATCCACAGAACCGGAAACGAAAAAGGAGGCGATAAGCGTTGAAAATATGTCCGGCGGCAGTTCGGGCGGCAGTTCCTTATCGGAGGCGCCAACCTTTGCTCCGAAGATGATTGTCCAATCCTGCAAAGCCTCGAAAGACGAGATTCAGGCCGGGGATGAGGTGACTTTGGAGGTTACCTTATTAAATACCAGCAGCAGTGAGACTGTCAGAAATATGACAGTTACGGTTGGCGATGAAGGTGAATACTTGAATCTGCTCAGTCCAACAGATACAGTATATGTCGATGCGGTTTCGGCGGGCCAAACCTGTATTGTATCTTATAAGTATAAAATATTGGCATCGGCTGTCCCAGGGCAGTATGGTCTGTCTGTGACTATGGACTATGCGGATTCCAAAGGGGCTTCCCAATCGGCCAGTGGTAAAATTAAAATGATGGTATCACAGGCGGTTAAGCTGGAATTTGACCCCTTGGCTTTGGGTTCGGAAGTTCAGGTGGGCGATGTGGTGACGGCTCAGGTACAGGCGATGAATCTGGGCAGAGGCGAGGTTTATAATGTGCGGGCTGTGATAGAGGCTGATGGGCTGACACCGGAAGGGACACTTTTCATAGGAAATATTGAAGCAGGCAAGACCGCGTCGGGGAGCGTCAAAATATCTGTGTCCAGTCTGTCTCAGGGGGCGTCCTTGTACGGAGAAACAAAAGGCACACTGACCTGGTATTATGAGGATGAAAGTGGAAAAGAGTATGAGGAGACCGTGAATTTTACGACAACAATTAAGACGCCGTTTTCAAATACAGTTAAAGAAACACCGGAGGCTACAGGGCAGTGGTGGATAATTATGGCTGCCATTGGCGGGATACTGCTTTGCTTTGTACTTGTTATGATTTTACGGGGAATTCGCCGGAAAAGGCAGCAGGATGAAATGGAGGACACAGGCGAATGAAATGGTGGACTGAATTCCGGAAACGGAGAAAACAGGAGGATAGAATAAAAATAATGCTTATTTTCTTCCTGGCGGGCGTTGGCTTTTTGGCAGATGCTGTCTTTACTGGAGTTCAGATTTATGGGGAAGCGAAAAGTCCGGTGGAATATGTTGTCGTCAGCGGCCAGGAATCGGGAATTACAGCTTATCAACGATCCGAAATAGAAGTAATGGAGAATGTTCAGGCGGTGAGCCGCCAGAGAGATTCCACACTTACCCTGTCGGACACTTGGGGAGAACTAACGGTGTCCTGTCTGGAATTATCGGATACATATCTCAATCTGGCCTATGGTCTTTCGGATACCAGTGCCATGAAAGTGATTTATTTAAATGATATGGCCTGGAAACAGTTGATGCAGGCCTCCGGCAATTCGAGCAATAGCTCTGGCGGCCCGGCGGCGGCCGGGGAAAATGAGACGGAACAATTGACCTATGCATTGGAAGGGGAAGATGGTGAAACGGGAATGGCAAAGGTGATTTACGTCCGGTCCGGACTTCCGGAGGATGAGGCACATGCTTTCTGTGCCTCGGACAGTTTTCGTTTATCGGAAGGTGATGGCAGCGTAAGAGTCCGGATGTCGGGACAGGGCTTGTCGGAAACCGGGCTTGCACAGTTCAGTACTCTTGGTTTGACCGTGACGAATTCTGACCAAATAGAGAAAGCCTCAATGGCCAAATCTATGCAGTTTCAAAGGATGCGATATGATATTCTTGTGGTGTTTCTTTGCATGGCAGCGGCGGCCAGTCTGAAAAAATATGGAAATAGGATAACTATATGAAGAAACAGAGAAAAAGGAAGGGTGTGTGGTTTGCTGTTGCGGCTGTCACAAGTTGCGTTTTGTGTCTGTTGTCAGGCATTTTCTTTCTTCTGAAAAAAACGGCTTACCCTTCGTCCGTAGTTCTGGAGAATGTCATTACTTATCCTATGGTGTTTACAACGGTCCCATTGCCGAAACAGCTAATGTTTTCCGGGTCGGAGCAGTTGCTGAAAATAATGTCTCGCTAAAGAAATTAAAAAAGATTATTTCCACGGGGAATCCGGTGATTGCCTGGGTCAATATCGATGAAAACTTCGGGGAATTGACATTTTCCGGGCATTGGTATGACTATGAAACCGGGGAAGAAGTTCACTGGCCGGTTGGCGAGCATGCGGTTGTTGTCTACGGATATGATGAGGACAATTTTTATATATCAAATCCATACAACGGCGAAAAGTATACGCTTACCGAAGAGGCGTTTAATCATAATTATTACGATTTGCGGGAGCGAGTGGTCTATTATAAAAACTGATATGCTGACATAAGAAAGGCGTTCGGAAAGTCAAAAAGGGCTTCCCGGACGCTTTCATTTTTTCTTTAAATGCAAGTCTCCCTTTAAGTCTGACCGCTTTATTCCGGAATCTTGCACACATCGACCCAGGCCTTATAGCCGGAATATTGTTCAAGCTCCGGAATGGTCAGTTTGATGGCGCTGTTGCTGCTGCCTGCGGCCGGATACATGTAATCAAAGCGTTTCATGGATTCATCCAGGTAGACTTCCACGCCTTCATTAATACCAAAGGGGCAGACGCCGCCGACGGCATGTCCGATACGTTCGACAACTTCGTCCGGTGAAAGCATTTTTGCCTTTGCTCCGAAAACGGCCTTGTATTTTTTATTGTCAATTTTTGCGTCTCCGGCAGCCAGGATCAACAACGTCCGGTCATCGATTTTAAAAGAAAGGGATTTGGCAATGCGGGCCGGTTCGCAGGAAAGGGCCTGGGCGGCCAGTTCCACAGTGGCGCTGGAGACATCAAATTCCAGAATACGGTCTTCCATACCGAAATTTTTAAAATAAGCTCTTGCTCGTTCAATAGACATTTTTATCCACGCTCCTGAAAGTTTGTTTATTACAATATGGAAAAAATTATAGCACATAATGAATAATTTTAAAAATAATTTTTGAAACTATTGACAAATGGTAGTGATAGTGCTATCTTAATGTTTAGATATTAGCACTCTAGTTAATCGAGTGCTAATAAAACAGAAAGGAGTGGTCTGGTGGAACTGGATGAAAGAAAGATAAAAATCTTAAACAGTATTATTCAAACATATCTGATTACCGGTGAACCGGTAGGCTCACGGACCATTTCAAAATATACGGATCTGAACCTGAGTTCAGCGACAATCCGGAATGAGATGTCCGACCTGGAAGATTTGGGTTATATTATCCAGCCCCATACTTCCGCAGGACGTATTCCTTCAGATAAGGGTTACCGCTTTTATGTGGATAATCTGATGAAGGAAAAGATTGCAGAAGTGGATGAGATGAAAGATGTTCTCATTGAAAAGGCGGATAAATTGGATCATCTTCTGAAACATGTGGCAAAGCTTCTGGCGACGAATACAAATTATGCGACGATGATTTCAGCGCCTCAGTATAAACGGAACAAGCTGAAATTTATCCAGCTTTCCAGAGTGGAAGATAATCAGCTGCTGGTGGTCGTCATGCTGGATGGCAACATGATCAAAAACCGGTTGATCGAAGTGGATGAGCGGGTGAGTGAAGATGAAGTTGCCAAGCTGAATATTTTGATCAATACATTCCTGCAGGGGTTAAATCTTCAGGAAATCAACATGGAACTGATTCAGAGGATGA
>CATZYB010000079.1 GCA_958426095.1 uncultured Lachnospiraceae bacterium | reverse complement strand
AACGACTGGATCTGGGAGTCGGTATGCTTTCGGAGAATGTGCCGATTGCCAGAGATGTACAGGTGATACCGCTGACCCATGATGAAGGCGTGGCGGTAGTGAATAAAAGCAAGGCCTATGCGGCGGTGGATGCCATTAGTATTCGGGATATCAAAGATGAAAATTTTGTTTTGATGAATGAACAGTATCTTCTTTATGACGATATTATGCAGTTATGTATGCAGGCCGGATTTACGCCGAATGTGACGGCCAAGAGCAGTCAATGGGATTTCCCGCTGAAAATGGTTGATTTTAATCTGGGAGTTTCCATTTTGCCTCGGCCGTTGGTGGAAAAAAGCGAGCTGCCGGACATTAAGGCGGTTAAGATTAAAGAAGGATTTAACTGGGATATCGGCTTTTTCTGTCTTAAAAACCGCCCAAGGACTCATGCGATGAATCAGTTTATTGATTTTACCAAAGAGTATTTGATGGAGCATAAAGAGTTTCATTATATCTATTATGCAGATACGAGCATTGAGTGGAGTGGGAATTGGAAGTCTGAAGAATCCAGACAGAAGAACCCGGAACAAAAAGATTTGTAAGTAAAAACATCTGGCCTGTGATCGGCCGGATGTTTTTTATACAGAAAAAAAGAAGTATCACTGTTGCAAGGACGAGACTGAGTGATGCTTCTTTTTGTATTGAGGGCTTAGGTATATATCCAAAATGGCAACTAAGGAAGCCGGTATTCCGACAGACGATATGCAACTGACATACCATCCGTCGGTGGTGTTTTCCCGTTAATAATATAACCTTCGATTTATATTATAGGCAGAAGAGGCATGGTTGTAAAATACATATAATTTATTAAAATAATAACTATGAGTTATCGAAGAAACAACGCTGAACAAAGTACAGGGAATTTGCGTGAAAATTCGGCAAATCGCATTGTTATCTTGAAATTATTATGCTAAAATGGAAGAGGTTGACATAGATATGTGTCGGGGGTGCGATTATGGGACTTTTTAAGAGAAAACAGGTGTCCCGCTTTTATCTTCTCAGGAATGATGATTTAGTTGTTTACATAAACAATCAGGGCGCTGAACTTATGTCGGTGAAAAGCAAGGCGGACAAGACGGAATACATATGGAATGGAGATCCGGATTACTGGGGACGCCGTTCGCCCGTTTTGTTTCCAGTTGTCGGGGCTTTAAATGGACAATCTTATCGGTACAAAGGCCGTGAATATCGGATGCCGCGTCATGGCTTTGCGCGGGATATGCTGTTCAGCAAGAGCGTGGAGACAGATGACCAGATCTGGTTTGTTCTGGACTCGGATGAGGTGACAAAGAAGAGTTATCCTTTTGACTTTCACCTGGCGATCCGTTACCGGCTGCGGGGGCGGATCCTTGAAGTGAAGTGGGTTGTGACGAACAGGGATTCGGAAACCATGTTCTTCTCGATTGGGGGACATCCGGCGTTCCGGTGTCCGTTGGAGAAAGGACAGGCCCAGACGGACTATTATATTGGTTTCGATATGGAAGGCCGGGGGAATCCGAAATACCATTCACTCAGCCGGAGAGGACTTTATGAGCCGCAGGAATATGAATTGCCTCTGGAACGGGGACTTTATCGGTTTGAAAGAGGTACTTTTAAAAAGGATACGATGATCTTTGAAAAGCAGACGACGCGGGTTTATCTGATGCGGCCGGATAAACGTCCTTATGTTACGGTAACCTTTGCCGCGCCATTATTTGGCGTATGGTCGCCGCCGGGAAAACAGGCGCCTTTTGTGTGCATTGAGCCTTGGTATGGCCGCTGTGACAAGGAAGGATTTTCAGGAGAAATATCCGAGAAAGACTGGATACAGTGTCTTGCGCCCGGCGAAGTGTTTGAAGCTGCTTATTTTATGGAATTTTCTTAAAAAAGAGAAAAGTGGACAGTGCAAAACTGTCCACTTATTTCCCTTTATCAGATGTTATGCTCTGAAGACGAAAGATTCGCAGTCAGTGCATTCGATTTTTGTTGGATGGCTCTCGTGGGTACCAACTTTGATCTGATTTAAAGTACAGTAGTTTTCATCGCCGCAGTGATGTTTGCATTCTTTGATAGAACACTGGATACAAGCATTTTTACTCATTGTGTAGACTCCTTTCAATTGTTTGTTTGATAGTTTTCATAAATCCATAGAAGGGTTTATACACGTTATTATGCAACATAGTTTTAATTCTATTCAAAAAGGGAAATATTAAATTCAGGTATGTTTTGGATTTGATTTTAGAAAGACAGAGAAAATGAATAAGAAAAAAATAGCATTAATTATTGTCGGATGTGTTTTGCTTTGCCTGGCCGCATGTTATGTTGGCGTGGCAGTTTATTTCAGTAAAGTGTTTTATCCTAATACTTTTATTAATGGCAGGGAAGTGTCGAATGTATCTCCGGAGGAGGTCAAGGCAACATTGGAACAGTCAATGGAAAATTATGAAATGACGGTGACTGCCATTGACGGGACGACAGAGGTCCTGGAAGGAAAAGATTTCGACTTTAATTATAATTTTGATGAAGTAGATGTCCTGAAGGAAAAAGAGATGGGCTGGTCCTGGCCTGTGAAATTTTTCAACCGGACAGATTATGAGGTCCAGGCGGCTTATAAGTGGAATGAAGAAAAATTAAATAAAAAAATAGACGAACTTCAGTGTATGACTCAGGAGATGACACCGCCGTCCAATGCGTCTTTAACCATTGATGAAAACGGGTTAAAACTGGTCGAGGAAGTTAAAGGAAATACGCTGAAAAAAGAAGAAGTTAAAACGGCGATTGCCGAGGCTATGGGTAAAGGGGAAACGGCGATCGATCTGGAAGAAGCCGGCTGCTACGAAGAGCCGGAGATCACACTTGAGTCTCCGGAAATTCAGGATGAATTGAAAAAAGTTGACGAATTGTGCCAGGCCGAGATTACCTATAATTTCCATGGGAATGAAGAAAAGATCGGCACAGAACAGATTCGGAACTGGGTGCGTAAGGATGGCGACGGCAAGCTTTATGTTTCCAGGGAAAGCGCCTACAATTATCTGTGCGAGTTGGCAAATAAATATGATACCGTGAACTCTTATAGAAATTTCTGGTCTTCCAGAGGGTATGAGATTACGCTGGATCCGGGAACCTACGGCTGGGGAACCGATGTGGATACGGAGATTAATTTGTTGATGGATGATATTAACAATAAGCGGACCGCAAGCCGGGATCCTGCCTATTATATGACGCCGTACAATAATCTGGATCCGGATTCGCCGGATGATATTGGATATACTTATGTGGAGATCGATTTATCCGGCCAGTACATGTGGTATTACAAAAACGGGGAAGTTTTTGTATCCACGCCGATCACTTCGGGAACGATGAATACGGGACATGGGACGCCGTCGGGAGTTTATTTCATTAACTGCCGCCAGCAGAATACGATCCTTGTCGGAGAGGATTACCGGACGCCGGTAAATTTCTGGATGCAGGTTGTCGGAGGCGTGGGTATTCATGATTCGTTGTGGCGTTCTGTTTATGGCGGTACGGAGTATCTGAATGCGGGTTCCCATGGATGTATCAATACGCCGTATGACGCATGTTCTGCCATTTTCTGGAACATTGAAGTGGGTACGCCGGTAATTATGTATTACTGATTTTTAACATACAGGGCATTGTGGAGTTTGACATTCACAATGTCCTTTTTTAATGGTATACTGAAATTAAGTAAAAGGACAAACGGGGGATCTGTATGGAAACAGTAGATTTAGTATGCCTGGGAGACAGTATCGTTTATGGTTATGGTGTGAGCAGCCGTTATGCCTGGCCATATCTGGCATCGCAGGCCTTGGGGATACATATTTTAAATAAAGGTGAAAACGGAGATACTGCAGATGGGATGAATGTCCGGTTTATGGAAGATGTGGTCTGGAATCATCCAAAGGAAGTTTTCGTCATGGCGGGGGCTAATGATATTTTAATGGGAATTCCCCAGGCCCACACGCGGGAGAGCATGGATATGATCATCGAAAAAGCTTTTGCGGCAAATATTTCACCCATCATCGGTATTCCGATCCAGGTCGATGGCGTGATGCTTAAAGAATGCTGGTACAGTTTTTTTAGTATTGACGAGACATTGGAATTGTTCCGCAGTTACAGGGAATGGCTTTTGGGCTATTGTGAAAGAAAGCAGGTCCCGTATGTGGATTTTCAGAAAAAGTTTCCGGAATATGTGGAGAGAAAAGAAATAAGCCGGGCCTTTCAGGATGGCGTCCATCCGACGAGGGAAGGATATGCGGTGATGGCAGAGATTTTTTGTGATACATACCGGAAAATAAAGGGCATTTGTGGATAACGGAGGTGAAACGGATGCGTTTTGTGGATATTATCGAAAAAAAGCGGTGGGGAGAAGAACTGACAGAGGAAGAAATACGCTGGTGGATCCGGCGTTATGTGGCCGGAGAAATTCCGGATTATCAGGTCAGCGCTCTTCTGATGGCGATTTGTTTAAATGGAATGAACGCCCGGGAAACTGCAGCGTTGACAATGGCTATGATGGAAAGCGGCGATATCATCGATTTAAGTGAAATTCCTGGAGTTAAAGTGGATAAACATTCCACCGGCGGAGTCGGAGATAAGACAACGCTGGCCCTGGGACCGATGCTGGCCGCCTGCGGTGCGAAGGTGGCAAAGATGTCCGGAAGAGGCCTTGGTTCTACCGGGGGAACGCTGGACAAGCTGGAATCGATCCAGGGATTTAATTGTTATCTGGATAAAGAATCTTTTATACGGCAGGTAAAGGAGCTGGGCATTGCAGTCATCGGTCAGACGGAAAGCCTTGTTCCGGCAGATAAAAAGCTGTATGCTCTTCGGGATGTGACGGGAACTGTGGCATCCATTCCCCTCATTGCTTCCAGTATCATTTCAAAAAAGCTGGCGGCTGGAGCGGAGGTTATTGAACTGGATGTCAAATATGGCGACGGCGCCTTTATGAAAACACCTGAAGAGGCCGTCGAACTTGCAAAAATGATGATTCATCTCGGCGAAGCCTGCGGACGTAAGGTTCGGGCGATGATCACAGATATGAATGAGCCTTTGGGGCTGGCTATAGGAAATGCCCTGGAAGTGAAAGAGGCGGTGGAAACGCTTCGGGGCCATGGACCGAAAGACTTTACAGAACTGGTTTTAAGCAGCGGGGCGAACATTTTGACGGAGGCCGGATTGGCAGAGGATCCAGGTGAAGGGCGTCGGAAAATGGAAGCAGTGATTGCCGACGGAACCGCTTTAGAAAAGTTTAAAGCTATGGTTAAAGCCCAGGGCGGTGATGAGGCCCAGATTGAAAATCCGAATCTGCTTCCGAAGGCGGCCCTTGTTACGCCGGTGCCGACCAGAGAAACGGGATATATCCGGAGTGCAAAGGCTTTGGAACTGGGGCGCCTGGCCATGGAAATCGGAGCGGGACGGGAAACAAAGGACGATGTCATCCGGCCGGAAACGGGTATTGTTCTTGGCAAGAAAACCGGAGATTTTGTAAATCAGGGCGATATTCTTGCGTGGGTACATCATAGTGAACCTTTGGAGAAAAAGTGGCTGCAACGGCTGTATGAAGCCTTTGAAGTGAGCAAAGAGCCAGTCCCTGGAAAGCAACTGATCTATAAAACATTATAGAGACACGAAAAGGGGTGATTTTATGAAGCAACATGAAGTGACGCAGATACAGCCTTTACTGGATGGGAAAGGTCATGTCAATGAGCCGGGGTGGGCGAGGAGCCTTGTATGGAAGTATGACAGAAAGAAAATTAAGGCGCCGAAGCACAGGATCAAGGAATGGGACTATTATCTGGTCACCAATGATCATTTCGGCGCAGCATTTACGATATCGGATCTGGGTTATCTGGGAATGATCAGCGTTTCTCTGCTGGATTTTGATAACGCCTGGCATCACACTGAAACGGTGCTTGTGCCGTTGACAATGGGACGGCTTCGTCTTGGAAGTCATTCGGATTATGGAAATGCCAATTTTAGAAATAGGAGGGTGCATTTAAAATACTCGATGATTTTTGACCGCAGAAAGATACAGTGTCATTTTAAAGATTTTAAGGACGGTCAGGATTTAAATGCGGAAATATGGCTGCTTCAGAAACCGTCCGAAAGTATGTGCATCGCAACGCCATGGCCGGATAAGCCGAAAGCATTTTATTATAACCAGAAGATTAATTGTCTGCCGGCCAGCGGCAGCGTGCGTCTGGGAGAAGGGCAGTGGCGGTTTAAGCCGGAGGACTCCATGGGCGTTCTGGATTGGGGCCGGGGCGTATGGACCTATGACAATACATGGTATTGGGGGACCGGAAGCGGTTGGATTGACGGAGTGCCTTTTGGGATTAATTTGGGTTATGGTTTCAGTGACCGTACGTCGGCCAGTGAAAATGTCATCCTTTATGATGGGAAAATCCATAAGCTGTCGGATGTGACTTTCTGTATACCGCAGGATATGGACGGCAATGAACTTTACACGGAACGTTGGCAGATTCTTTCTTCCGATGAGCGTCTGGAAGGCGATTTTATCCCTATATTTGACCGGAGCGAAAAAACGGACCTGAAACTGATCATGACAGATCAGCATCAGGTGTTCGGACATTTTACCGGAAAAGCGGTTCTGGATGATGGTAAAGTATTGGATATCAAAGATTTTCTGTGTGCGGTGGAGGTTGTCCATAATAAATATTAATATTTTAGGGCTGGACAAAATCGATTTATTTGGTATAATGAAAAAGCAGGCTACTGTGGCTCAGTCGGTAGAGCGACGCACTCGTAATGCGTAGGTCAGGGGTTCGAATCCCCTCAGTAGCTCGCTTTTTTATTTTTCGGAGGTTCTGATGGATATTCAGGTAGGCGATATTGTAAAATTGAAAAAAAAGCATCCCTGCGGCAGCTTTGAGTGGGAAGTCCTGCGGATCGGCGCAGATTTTCGTTTAAAATGTACCGGCTGCGATCGTCAGATTATGATATCCCGGAAGCTGGTGGAAAAAAATCTCAGAAATTTAAAAAGAGACTTGTAACAAGTCTTTTTTTATGTTATCATGACTAATTGTGATATGTTTCTTATTATTTCCTTGCTCTCTGCATATGACAGAGGGCCAGAAGACCAGAAGGAGGTGCAGCAGCATGAAGAAGTATGAATTATGCGTTGTTGTCACAACTAAAATCGAAGACGAGGAAAGAGCCGCAACCGTAGAAAAGGTTAAGGAAATTATCACTCGTTTCGGCGGTAATGTGACAAACGTGGATGAATGGGGTAAGAGAAAGTTAGCTTACGAAATTCAGAAGATGAAAGAAGGCTTCTATTATTTCATTACTTTCGAATCTGATTCTAATTGTCCAAATGAAGTTGAACAGCGAGTTCGCATCATGGAAAATGTAATTCGGTATTTATGCATTAGACAGGACGCTTAATTTTCAATTTCAGAAAGAGGTGTAAGTCTAAATGAATAAAGTTATTTTGATGGGAAGATTAACAAGAGATCCTGAAGTACGGTATTCTCAGGGAGAACGTCCGGTGGCTGTGGCCAGATATACACTGGCGGTCAATCGTACATTCAAAAGAGCCGGAGAACCGGATGCAGATTTCATCAACTGCGTGACCTTTGGCCGCAGTGCAGAATTTGCAGAAAAGTATTTCAGACAGGGTATCCGTATCGTCGTGTCCGGAAGAATCCAGACCGGCAGCTACACAAATCGCGACGGAGTAAAGGTCTATACGACAGATATTGTTGTAGAAGATCAGGAATTTGCAGAGAGTAAAGCAGCCAGCGAGCAGTCTGCGGCAGCCTATAACAGTCGGCCGGCAGCAGCACCGGCGCCAAGCGCTCCTGTAGGTGACGGGTTTATGAATATTCCGGACGGTTTGGATGAGGAATTACCTTTCAGCTAAATGTTAGATTCCGGAAATTAGAATTTGGATTAGGAGGTTAGGATCATGGCATTCGATAGAGAAAAAAGAAGCGATTCTCCGATGAAGAGACGCGGCGGACGCAGAAGAAAAAAAGTTTGCGTTTATTGTGCAGATAAAAACGCTGTAATTGATTATAAGGATGTAAACAAATTAAAGAGATATATCTCTGAAAGAGGTAAGATTCTTCCTAGAAGAATCACAGGAAACTGTGCAAAACATCAGAGAGCTCTTACAGTTGCTATTAAGAGAGCAAGACATATCGCGCTTATGCCTTATATTGTTGACTGATTAAGGCTCATATAATGGGAAGAGGAAGAGAGTATCCGAAAGGATACTCTCCTTTTTATAAGATAGGCGGGGAGATTAAGATGTTTATCATTATGTATATACTTATTGCTGCAGGAGCATGTGTGATGGTTTATTTTGGCTATTTGCAGGGTACGAGCCGATTCTATATGACTCTTTTCAGTGCGGCTATTGTTTTGTATTGCATTTATCTGGATTTTAAAAAGCGCATGGAGAAAAAGGCCGAAGAAGAGAAGAAGGCCCGGTTGAAGAATGGCAAAAACAAGAATAAAAATAATATGGACGCATCCGGACACGGAAAAAAGCAGCCGAAATTAACCAGCGCTTCTAAAGTAAAAGGCGGCCAGAGCATCAGCATTCGGGATGCGGCGCATAAAGCAACAAAAGATAAGAGCATCAAAAAATAAATATGAAAGAATGAGGCCTCAGAATAAAAAGTAACTGGGGCTTTTTTTTAATGAGAATTGTTAAAAAAATAACAAAATAAAAGCGAAAAAGTGTGTTTATTGGTTTGACCAATTTCAAATCAGGTTTTGAATGGTTTAACCAATTTGCAAATTTAGTGTATTATTGTATTTTGACATGTACAAAATATACAATAAATTGAATGAAAAATACATTGAAACTCTAAATAATAATTAAAAAATTTCAATTTATGGAAAATAAGTGATACATATTTAACAAAATGATGGCGAAAAAATGTTTAATAAATGTGCAAAATCTCCAAAAAGGTGTTGACTAATCTTAAATATTGTAATATTATTAACAATATTAGAAGAAACTTGAAGTCATCAAATTTATTTTCTTCTAATAAATAAAAGCTGACAGGGTTTAAGAGAGGGAGGAAAACACATGTATGCAATTATAGCTTTTATACCAATTATTGTCACAATTATTGTTATGGCTGGATTTAACTGGCCGGCAAAGATCGCTCTTCCGTTGGCCTGGCTGATCACGGCGGTGGTTTGTTTTGCCGCATGGAAAATGGACATTATCACGATCGCCGCTCAGACGATCGCCGGTTTCCTGAATTCCATCGATACCATCGTAATCATCTTCGGTGCGATTTTGATCATGAACACATTGAAGCAGTCCGGTGGTATGGGCGTCATCAACCGCATGTTCACAAGCGTTAGTGATGACCCGCGTATTCAGGTAGTTATTATCGGCTTCATGTTCGGTGCGTTTATCGAAGGCGCTGCCGGATTTGGTACACCAGCCGCTTTGGCCGCTCCGCTGTTGATCGGTTTGGGATTCCCGCCGCTTTGTGCAGCGATGTGTGCCCTGATCATGAACAGTACGCCGGTTGCTTACGGTGCTGTTGGTACACCGACAAACACCGCGTTTAACATGGTTTCCAGTGAGTTAGCTTCTGCAGGCGTCACAAATACTGAAGCATGGAAATTAGGTTTAACAAAATGGGTTGCTATCCCAAGTGCGATCATTTGTCCGATCATTATCTTTATCGTTGTATTTATGATGGTTAAGATGTTCGGTAAAGATAAATCCACAAAATATGCAATTGAAGTTATCCCATATATTTTAATGTCAGCGGTAGCATTCGTAGTGCCATATTTGATCTGTGCTGCATTCCTCGGACCAGAGTTCCCATCTCTGATCGGCGCCCTGATCGCTCTGGTTATCTGCGTTATTACAGCAAAGAAAGGAATTCTGGTTCCTAAGAGCAGATTTGAATTCCCAGATCATTCTGAGTGGGCAGAACATTGGAAATCCACTTCAGATGTTCAGGAAGACGAGTCCATGAAAGTAGAAACAAATATGTCTCCTGTTATGGCATGGGTACCATATGGTATCATCGCTATTATCCTTGTAGTAACACGTATTCCTCAGATCGGTATCAAGGGAATCCTTAATGTTACAACACCACCGTTTGCCATTGCCATTGACTCCATTTTCGGTGTTGAAGTTGGTTTTGCATGGAAATGGGCCTGGAACCCAGGTGTTTTACCATTCATCCTTGTTGCGCTGATCATCATTCCGCTGCACAAGATGAGCGGTGACCGTGTGAAAGCGGCTTGGAAAGAGACATTCTCCATGGTTGGCGGCGCTGCCATCGCATTGCTTTTCGGTATTGCCATGGTTCAGTTGTTCAAGATGTCCGGCGCTCAGTTCAATAACAGCGGTATGGACAGTATGCTGATCGTTATGGCCAATGGTCTTGCAGACCTCTTTGGTACAGCTTACATTATCGTAGCTCCTATCATTGGCGTTATCGGAGCATTTATTTCCGGTTCCGCAACGGTATCCTGTACATTGTTCTCCACACTTCAGTATGCGGCGGCAAACCGTCTTGGGCTGGCTCCGATGCTGATCCTGGCTATGCAGGTTATGGGTGGCGCTATGGGTAACATGGTATGTGTAAACAATATCGTTTCCGCATGTGCAACCTGTGGTACGATTGGCGCCGAAGGCCGTCTGATGCGTTCCAACGTAGTTCCTTGTCTGATCTACGCAGCATTAACGATTTTGATTCTTGGCGGTTTGATCCTTTCTGGATTTAATCCGATCGCATAAGTAAGATATAAAAAAAGGTCCCCGAAGATGTGATGCTTCGGGGGCCTTCTTTGTTAGGCTTTAGCCTGTTCCTTATTGGGGAGTTTCTCATCAGAGAAACGGAC
>CATZYB010000078.1 GCA_958426095.1 uncultured Lachnospiraceae bacterium | reverse complement strand
TCCTGTATGACAACAGCCACCTGAGTGATATATGTCACAAGATTGTTCGGAATACCCTTTGGATTTTCTCCTATACGTCCGCTCTCGTGGGCACCGATCGGATTAAAATAACGAAGCAGTACTACTTTCCACTCCGGATCTGCAGTGTGCAAGTCTGTCAAGATCTGTTCCAGCATGGATTTTGTCCATCCGTAAGGATTCGTGCAGACACCTTTCGGGCACTCTTCTGTGATCGGAACAAAAGCCGGCGTACCGTAAACGGTCGCAGAGGAACTGAACACAATATTTTTTACGCCATGATTCCGCATAACATCACAGAGTACCAACGTACCTGTAATATTATTATGATAATATTCCAATGGCTTAGCCACAGATTCACCGACAGCTTTCAATCCGGCAAAGTGAATGACCGAATCGATCTGTTCTGCCTCGAATACTTTGATCAGGCTTTCTCTGTCTAAAATATCAACTTCATAAAATTTTAAAGTCTTTCCGGTAATCTCCTGAACCCGGTCTAAAGCTTCCTTGCATGAGTTACATAAATTATCTACTACGACCACATCGTATCCTGCATTCAAAAGTTCTACACAGGTATGACTTCCAATATATCCGGCACCGCCGGTCACTAATATCGCCATGTTTTTCTCCTTTTCATCTGTTAAACTATGTGTTCTCACCAGGTTCGAAACTACCTCACCAAGTGTTCACAGTATATCACATTTTTCAAATTCATGGAATACCCCTCCAAACAATATACCCATTTATGTACTCAATAATCTTTTTTGGCTTTGGAAATAATATCGAGCAATGAAATTTCCAATAAATCAGACAACAGCAGCAATGAGCCCATCGACGGCTTACACACTTTCGTCTCCCAGAGATGAATTGTGTTTGTACTCACGCCCAGTTTTTCTGCCAGTTCCTGCTGGGTCATATTATGTCTGACCCGGTATTCCCGAAGAGCATATCCCAGTTGGGTCATCTTGTGTTCATCTGTTTTCATAAGTCATTCTCCTCATTTAAAGATATGACCCGATTATATCACGAACAATCTCCAAAATTTGTCGAAGCCTGACGAGAAAATAAAATTTTATTTTTTCTCCAAAATATATAAAATTGGCGGACAATTTTTTCTATTGACAATTTCTGTCCGCAAAATTTCTCCCCAACCGGAAGGCAGTGATTCCATAAAAGTTTCAACCGCCGCTTTTTCCTCCGGGCCACCCGGATGACCGTAATATACAAGAACAATGCCCAGGCCGCCGGGACTTAATAACTCCGTAAGCCCCTTCAACGCCTCGATCGTAGACTCCCTTCGGGTGATGATCTGTTTATCTCCTCCCGGAAGATAGCCCAGGTTCATTGTAAAAGCCTGAATATTTTCATGGATCCGATCACTGACTTCGCTGTGGGAACAGCAAAATAATTCGGCCCGCTCTGTGTACCCGGCTTTCTCCAAACGCTCTTTTGTATTTAAAATAGCTTCTTTTTGTATATCAAATCCGTAGACCTTTCCCGTTTCTCCAACCAGTTCACAGAGCTTCAACGTATCCCAGCCGTTTCCTACAGTGGCGTCTGCCGCCCGGTCTCCCTGATTTAATTTCTCACTTAATATCCGATGGACTCTTTCTACCATCTGCATGTGAATTCCTCCTCTATAAGTTCACTCTGCGGCCTGAATAAATTTTATCGTAAAATGCGAAACCAGACAAGTCATCATACATAATATAAATCAAAAGTAAATATTAATAATTTATGGAGGCAAACAATGAGTGATTTAGCTGCTACCGGCTGCGGTAACAATGATTGTGGTTGTGGATGTGGAAATAACGCTGGATTTTTCAACGGAGGAGACAGCTGCTCTCTGATCTGGTTGATCCTGATCTTAAGCTGCTTCGGCAACGGCGGTTGTGGCTGCGGCAACAATGACCGCTGCGGAGGATTCGGGAATGGTTCCAGCTGTGACTGGCTGCTTCTGATCATCCTTCTGTCCTGCTTTACCGGCAACGGCAATAATGGCTGCGGCTGCTGCTGATTTATGACAACAAAAGACGGGGTGCCTTCGGGCACCCCCTATACTATGCCGCGGCAAATGCGGTACAATATTAAATGAAATTTGAGGTGGAACCATGTCCAATGAAACAACCTATATCCCCCTGACAGAGCTGGACCGTCAGTCCTTTCAGGGTACATCCCAAATGCTTAAGGCCGCAGTAACCTACATGGATCCTTCTTCCGGGAAAATGTTGGCCATGCTTGCCCGAATATTGGAATTAAAACAAACTGTCAACCTTTTTAATCAGGAAAAAATCTCCATATGTTCCGTTTCCCCGGACGGTCACCGGCCCGGTATTGAAGAAATCCTCAAAGATATCCGCAAATACTGCGCCCCCGCCGAGGCTGAACAAATCGATCAGTTTTTGAACATATTAAATGCGGTACGGCTCTATAACCAGTACAATGAGCTCACTAAAAATACGGACTTTTCCAACATGATGAATCAGATGAACCAGATGAAAAACATGAATATTACTCCGGAACAGATTCAGATGATCCAGACACTTATGCACGCTCAATCCGTTTCATCCGACAGTGAAGGAAACTGACAGCTTCCGGGAAATTGAAAAAGGCTGACGTCTCATCGGGGTCAGCCTTCTGTATTTTTATCAAATACTTACATCAACATTTTAAACAACATGGCGACCTGTTCCTCTTCCAACTGCTGCTCCTCATCCCACATGGTCACTTTACCGTCTTCATAATCCGCCACATCTCCCGGGAAAACCCGTCTTGGGAAAAGCTCTCTTGGGAGTCTTAACGTCGCATTGTCTGTCTCACATACAATCACGTTTTCCATAACTTCTCCAACTACAATTTTCATTGTTTTTACCTCCGCTATGCTTCATAAAAACAGAAGCTATTTTATGTATCGCTTAAATATACTGCATTCGTTCAAAATAACGAATCAATACATCGGCACAATTCTCGATGCCCCACTCTGATGTATCCAATATAATATGATAATCACTCACATCGCCCCAGGTCTTTCCGGTATGCTGATAGTAATACTTCTCCCGCTCCGCATCGGTTTCCTCAATCCGCTTTACAGCGTCCGCATAAGGAAGGGAATCCCGCTCCATTACACGACGGATCCGGTCCTCCTTCTCAGCACACACATAAATATTAAAAACATTGGACTGGTCTTTCAAAATTTCTGACGCACATCGTCCAAGAATAATGCAAGGCTGTTCCGCCAACTCGCGAATAGCTTCCGCTTCCGTCTCAAAAGCGTTCTTTCGCACCTCCTGCTCAACATCCACCTTATCGTAAACCGGGAGACCCAGTCTCTCTGATAATTCTTTCGCAATAGTGCTTGCGCCTGTGCCGTATCTGCGGCTCATCGTAATAACTAATCCCATAGATGTGTGCCCCCTTTGATGTAAATCATTTTATATAGGTTCTATGATAAGTCACTTGAGGTTATTTGTCAAATTTTCAAAGCCCTTTTTGAAGGATTTTTATGAATATTTTTTATTTTTCTCACATACAATTTATGGAAAAAAATTTCGAGGTTTTCTATGAAACAAAAACGCAGATACATATCCGCCGTAAAAATCGGCATGCTTTTTGTCGCCGCCTATCTGTTCGGTCACTTCAGTGCCGTGGCCGCAGACTATCTGCAGCCGGAAGCTGCGGAAGCCTCCGCCGACGGCAACTGGGGATTAAGCTTCCAACAGGAAGGAGAACCTCCCATAGCCAACGCATCGGCTGAGGAACTGGCAAAATATGACGCTTATTACGCTGAGATAACAGACGAAAAAGTCCTTTACCTGACTTTCGACGCCGGATACGAAAATGGAAATATGCCGGCCATTTTGGATGCCCTGAAAAAACATAATGCCCCGGCCACCTTCTTTGTTGTCGGAAACTTCATTGAAAGCGAGCCTCAATTGATCCAGCGGATGGTATCCGAAGGTCATACCGTTGGAAATCACACCTACAGCCATCCGGATATGTCAAAAATCTCCACTGTAAAGACTTTTACCCAGGAGCTTGAAGGCGTGGAAAAACTCTATGAAAAAATAACGGGGCAGCCGATGACCAAATACTATCGTCCGCCTCAGGGTAAATATAGTGAAATGAACCTTCAAATGGCGAAAGACCTGGGATATAAAACTTTTTTCTGGAGCCTGGCTTATGTGGATTGGTATACAGATGATCAGCCGACAAAGGAAGAAGCCTTTGAGAAACTCCTTGGCCGTATCCATCCTGGAGCCATCGTTCTTCTCCACAGCACCTCTTCCACCAATGCTGAAATTCTCGACGAACTGCTGACTAAATGGGAAGAAATGGGATACACATTCAAAAGTCTGGATGAACTGGTCAAAACACCTCAGGCATAGATTCCGCAGCCTCAGACGCAGGTTTTCCGGTCACGGGCGCATAAAACCCTTCCCTGTCTGCAAATAATTCCACAGCAGGGAAGAGTTTCTTTTAATCCAAATTATTCTCACTGACAATTCCGTAATAAGCTCTGGAAGTTGCCAGATATACCAGAATATAAAACAAGGTGAATATGCCAAAGCAGCTGAGAGTAACCATGACCAGCAGCCGTGTGTTCATCAGTCCGAACAAAATAAGCAGCTTGGATACCAGAGGAAATGCAAAGCCCATGTGTATGCCCGACATAATGAGAGGTGCAAAAAATACTGTCAAAACCTGAGAATTAATACTCTTTTTAATCTCTTTCTTCGTCATACCTACTTTTTGAAGGATTTCGAACCGGGACTGATCTTCGTAACCTTCAATAATCTGCTTATAGTACATGATCAGTACAGCGCCGCAGATAAATACAAGCCCCAGGATCAGACCAAGCGCAAAGAAACCGCTGTTCACTGACAGAAAATCTTCTCTCTGTATGGCTGCGCTCTGGAAGGATACATTGACATTCTGCGCCATGACCTCTTCTTCTGACAAACCGGTCGCTGCCATAATATCCTCTTTGCCGACCCGGTCCAGGATGGCTTCATAAATTTCTGACTGTTCATTTTCATCGCAGGATAGATCAAAACCGTAATAATCCTGAATATAGGCCCTCTCATCCTCACCCATTTTAATCAGAACGTCATTTATGGCATCCACCGCGCCGCTCACATCCGGCAAAAAGATAAAAAGCGACGGCATAATCTGCATAGTGTCGGTTTCATTTGCCACAAAGCCCGCTTCGGCTTCTTTGGTCCGGAAAGTTCCGATACCATCCAAAGTAATCTCATCGTATTTAAAGTCGGTTTTCGTTGCATAAACTAAGGCCTCCCCTTCACCAACTGTCTCAGATGTTCCCATGATCTGATTGTAATCCTCCAGCGGAATCAAAAAAGCGCTCCACACCTTTGAAAAATCTAACGTACTTTCCAGCTTACTCTCATCAAAAATCAATTCATTGCCTTCCATAATCCCGGAAAAGCTCACATAGTGATAATGAATCATATTTTCTTCTGTCAGCTGATGTTTTTCCAGTTCTTCATCGATCACCTGATGAAAATAATCCCCATAGGCTGCGTCCGCCGCATTCATTTTTAAAATTAAATTTCTCGGATAACGCTGGCGCAGCATATCCTCACTGCCGATATAAAGACATGAAGTCGATGAAATCATGACCAGTACCATCGTCGAAAGAATACAGATGGAGGCCAGACCGGCGCCGTTGCGTTTCATCCGGTAAACCATTGAGGATAAAGAAATAAAATGATTCGTTTTATAATAATATCGTTTGTTTTTCTGAAGCAGACGGCAAAAGGTTACCGAGCCGGCGATAAACAGAAGATAGGTTGCAGCAATAACCATGATCACGGCAACAAAGAACAAAACCATGGCTGTGACCGGGTCCTGAATGGTTATGGCCAGATAATATGCGCCGCCTAAAAGTACTATGCCGACTAATGCCAGAAGCCAATTGGCCTTCGGCGGTTTTTCTCCTACCGATTCACTTCTCATCAGTTCCACTGGTTTGGATTTATAAATCTGATACAGACTGTTCAGCAAAATCAAAACAAAAATAACGCCAAACCATTTTAGGGTCATAACCAGAGCATCTTTATTAATGGTAAAATTAAATCCCACAGTACTGTTTAAAAGTTTTGATACCAAAAGCTCTGCAGCCTTTGAAAAAAGCACGCCGCAGCCAAGCCCGAGAACAATCGACGTCACTGCAATGATCAGGCTTTCCCAGAGGATGACTCTTGAAAGATTTCCTTTGCCCATTCCAAGGATATTATATAAACCAAACTCTTTTTTTCGTCGTCGGATCAAAAAGGAATTGGTATAAAACAAAAGAATCGTTGAAAAAATACCGATGACCGTAATTCCCAGGCTTAAGAAACCCTGCACGCTTTCTCCGCCCCGCATGGCTCCCACCGCATGATTTTTCGACAGAAAAGCGACAATGTAAAACATCATGACCATACCTATTCCCGTCAATATATAGGGAATATAGGTTTTCTTGTTTTTGGCAATCCCCGTCAGAGCCAGCTTCGGATAAAATCCCAGTCTCATCGCCGCTCACCACCCGTCATCAAAATTGTCAGAGTATCTGAAATCTTCTGATACAGTTCTTCATTGGAACTATTCCCCCGGTAAATCTGATGAAAGACTTCACCGTCTTTAATGAATAGTACCCGATTTGCATGACTGGCCGCCTTCACGGAATGGGTAACCATAAGAATGGTCTGCCCCTCCTGATTGATTTTGGCAAACAGCTCCAACAATTCATCAGTGGACCTGGAATCCAAAGCCCCTGTCGGCTCATCGGCCAGGATCAATTTGGGATGGGTGATAAGAGCCCGGGCTACAGCCGCCCGCTGCTTCTGACCGCCGGACACCTCATAAGGATATTTTCCCATCAGTCCTTCGATTCCCAGCTTCTGTACGATCGGCGTCAATCTGGCCCTCATCTCTCCGTATTGTTTTCCAGCCAGGACCAACGGGAGCATAATATTATCTTTTAAAGTAAATGTATCCAGCAAATTAAAATCCTGGAAAACAAATCCCAGATTATCCCGGCGAAATTCTGCAATCTTCGATTCCCGAATCTGCGAAATCTCATGTCCATCCAGACGGACACTTCCAGAGGTTGGCCGGTCTAAAGCGGCTAAAATATTTAACAAGGTTGTTTTTCCCGAACCGGATTCTCCCATAATTGCCACATATTCGCCTTTTTCCACACTAAAAGACACATCGGAAAGGGCCTGAACCTTATTGGCGCCAAACCGTGTCGTATAAATTTTCTTGATATTACTGACTTCCAAAATTGCCACTTGAAATCCCTCCTTCTTATCTTTTACGAATATATTGTAGCAAAACAGGGAAATGTACTGCCATCGCTTTGGCTTACATTTCCCCGGTCCAACCTTACATTTTTGAAATATTCTTATTCAACTTTCAATATCTTTCTGTCCAGATCGATGCGGACTTCCGTGCCCACATCCACCTTTGAAGTTATAATGATCTTATGATTTAAGCGGCGGCAGATCCTCCGGCACAAATACAATCCGATACCGCTGGCCTTTTTATCACTCCGTCCGTTATATCCGGTAAACCCATTTTCGAAAATCCGAGGCAGATCCTCCGGCGCAATACCAATGCCCGTATCCCGGATACACAATGTTTTCGGAACTTCCAGCGTTATGCTGATCTCTCCGGAACGGGTATATTTCAACGCATTGGATAATACCTGCTCTATCACAAACAGAAGCCACTTTTCATCGGTCAGCACCTCACAGGAAAGAGGCTCATAAATAAGACGTATTTTTTTTCGAATAAACTGGGAAGCGTACTTTCGCACAGCCTGCCGAATAATATCATCCAGATCATATTTTTTCAAAACATAATCTGTGGAACCGGAATCCAGCCGCAGATAAGTAAGCACCATCTCCACATACTGCTCAATCCGCTGCAATTCTTCCAGCAGATCCCGGCTGCTGTCGCTGTCTTCGCCCTGTAACCGGAGACGCATGGCCGCGATCGGCGTTTTGATCTGATGGACCCAGGTGGTATAATACTCCATCATATCTGTATATTGATGATTCATCTGATTGGTTATTTCCTGTTTTTCTTCATAAAGTGACCGAAGCACTTCCTGATAATCCATCTCAATCCGTCCGTCAGCTTCCGGAAAATGGCTGTCCGTCACTTTAATCTCTTCAACCATTGATTGAAGCTGAAAATGTTTCTCACGAAAACGAATATAGTCCCGACTTAAAATAATAACGGCAGCAAACAGGCCGAGAACCGTCCCGTAAAGCACTGGAATCACCGGCAGCTTCCACAATGCAAAGACTATTGCAAAAATCACTGCAAACAGAAAATACATTCCGATCGCCTTTCTGTGAAATTTTATATATTCTCCCAGTATTCTCATTGGCCATACCCCTATCCGATCAAATATCCCATACCTTTTTTCGTCACGATAAATTCAGACAATCCAAGCTGTTCGAGTTTTTTTCGCAATCTTGCAATATTCACCGTCAGGGCGTTTTCGTCCACAAAACTGTCCGTTTCCCAAAGACGTTCCATCAATGTATCCCGACTGACAACCTTTCCCTTATTCTCCATCAGCGTCCTTAAAATACGATAATCGTTTTTGGTCAACTCTATCCGTTCTCCATTATACGTCAGGCTGGCGTCCGAAGTATTCAATATGGCGCCCCGGTGCTGTAAAACTGTCATCTGACCGCCGAAATCATAGGTTCTGCGCAGTATGGCCTGGATTTTCGCTGTAAGCACATTCAGGTCAAAAGGTTTGGCAATAAAATCATCTCCGCCCATATTCATGGCCATCACAATATTCATGTTATCTGAAGCGGAAGAAACAAAAATAATCGGTACTTTTGAAAACTTCCGAATTTCCGCACACCAGTAATATCCATTGTAAAAAGGCAGTGAAATGTCCAAAAGCACCAATTGAGGATTGAATTCCGAAAATTCTTCCATCACATTTCTGAAATTTTCCACACAGTGTGCTTCCAAATCCCACATTTCTATCTGCTTTTTCATTGCAGATGCAATGCCCGTATCATCTTCTACAATCAATATCCGATACATCCTATACTTTTCCTCCCGTCGATGTAAAGTATAGCATACCAAATTACCCGCTTCAATTAAAAATTTCTTACAAAAAAAACTTACTCAGCCCCGAAAAAGAACTGAGTAAGTTTATTTTTTTATTGAATTAATGCTTTTCTCTGAATGCTTTACCCCGATAGTACGTTTGGATAACATTGTAATCCCGATCCAAAACTACAAGGTCCGCATCATATCCGGCGCAGATTTTTCCTTTCCGGTCATCTACCCCCAAACATCGTGCCGGATTCAGCGTGCAGGCATTGATTGCCGTATCCACAGGAACACCTGCTTCCTCGATCAGAACCTGAAGTCCCCTGTTCATCTGCAGTGTGCTTCCCGCGATCGTATCCGTTCCTTTCAGCCGTGCCAGTCCGTCTTCACCAATTTCGATATCGTGGCCGCCAAGCTGATAATTTCCTCCCGGCGGACAATGTTTTGCCCGCAGAGAATCGGTGATCAGGATGCCCCGTTCCCGGCCCTTGGCCTGGAAAAATATATTCAGGGCCCCGATATGCGAATGGTGTCCGTCTCCGATAATCTCACCATAAATATCCCGGATACGGAAGGCCGCCCCGACAAGCCCCGGATTCCGATGGTGCAGCGGCGTCATTCCATTGTAAACATGGGTCATTGAGACAGCGCCGTTGGCCACTGCCATCAAAGCTTCCTCATAAGTTGCCGAAGAATGTCCCATGCTGACAACAACACCATTTTCCGAACAGTATCGAATCAGCTCGAAATCCTCATCCCGTTCCGGACTGATCGTAATGTATTTGATCCATCCCTTTGCCGCTTCCTGATACATTTTAAACTGTTCCACAGAAGGCTTTGCAATAGCCTCCGGCGGCTGGGCGCCTTTATACTCCATGTCCAGATAAGGCCCTTCAAAATGAATGCCGAGAATTTCTGCACCGTCATACCCTTCTTCAATGACACTGGCTACATTCGCCACAGCCTTTGTAAGAACATCCGGCGTCTGGGTTACCGTTGTCGGCAGGATCGCAGTAACTCCTTCTTCGGGAATCCTCTCCATCCAGTCTCTAAGTCCGGAAGGTTCTGCATCATTTGTATCAAAGCCATAGGAACCGTGGGTATGAATATCTATAAAGCCGGGAAGAATCGCCTTCTCTCCGTAATCTTCCTCGACAGGCTTTGTAGCGTAAGCATAGATTCTTTGAATTTTATCTCCTGAAATCTCTATCTGGGCCGGTATGAACTGTCCGCCAATCCAGACTTTTTTACTCTGAATGATCATTAATATCCCTCGTTTTCCATGTCTGCGCCTTCCCAGAGGCGATGCCCATCCAGGCAAATATCTCCCCGCATTGCCCAGATTTTTAGATTTTTAAATTTCAACTTTATACAGCCGCTGGTTCCTGCAAGACTTCCAAAACCTTTCGGCCATCGAATGGATTTCCATCCGTCTTTTGTTTCAGATACCTGGCTTTCCTCAAAAGAAAATCCCGGTAATGCATCCTCAGTCCACACACGATGAATCTGTGATTCCAGCAGGACCGGCTTTGCTTTATCGACGACTTCCGCCAGAATCTCCAGGGAATCTCCCTGAAATTTCATTTTACAGGTCGTTAAAAGGCTGTTTTCTTCTCCGCGTTTCGACACCATCGCAGCAAATTTATCCGGCTGCCACCGCGCTCTCGCCAGCGACGTTTCACGAAAATTCGTATGCCGTCCATTGCCGCCCATATAGTATATCCACAATTCGCCATCCGGACCAATGACCGGCGGAGATGCGTATATACAGCCACAGTCAAAATCACCTGTCGGATAATGTCCCTGACCCCTCGGGATCACCGACTGGCCCGGC
>CATZYB010000077.1 GCA_958426095.1 uncultured Lachnospiraceae bacterium | reverse complement strand
TCCCGTTTGGATCCCACACTGGAAGAATTGGCGGATATTAAGACGGCGGTTTCGGAGGCGGTGACGAATAGTATCATTCACGGCTATGGCGGCGGTTCAGGGGAGATTGAGATGTGCGGCTGGATCAATGAGCGGGAGGTGTCTGTGGAAATTGTGGATTTTGGAGTGGGGATCGAGAACATTGAAAAGGCTATGGAGCCAATGTTTACATCAAGGCCGGATATTGATCGTTCGGGTATGGGATTCGCTTTTATGGAAGCGTTTATGGACGATCTGAAGGTGGAATCCGAACCGGGAAAGGGAACCCGTATCATTATGAAAAAGAGACTGGGAGTGGTCTGAAAATATATGGAATTTCTTGAATTGCTTTTAGCCGCAAAATCAGGGGATAAAGAGTCAAGAAATTTACTTGTAGAAAAAAATATGGGACTTGTGTGGAGTGTGGTACGTCGTTTTTCCCACAGGGGCTATGAACCGGAAGACCTGTTTCAGATTGGAGTTATCGGTCTTATAAAGGCTATTGATTATTTTGACACGAGCTATGACGTTCGGTTTTCCACCTATGCAGTCCCGATGATTTCCGGGGAAATAAAACGGTTTATGCGGGATGACGGGATGATCAAGGTAAGCCGTTCACTGAAAGAATATTCCTGGAAAATCCAGAAAGCCAGAGAGGAATTGAATCATAAAAATGGCCGGGAAGCATCCTTAAGTGAACTGTGTGCCTGTACCGGATTGGAGCCGGAGGATGTGATCTCAGCTATGGAAGCCGGATGCGAAGTGGAATCTTTAAATAAAGTGATTTTTCAAAGTGACGGTCAGCCGGTATATCTGTCGGACAAACTGGTGGAAAAAAGGGACAGTCACGGAGAACTTCTGGATCATCTGCTCATTGAAGAATTGCTGAAAAATCTGGATGCACGGGAACGGGAACTGATTATTTTGCGTTATTACTGTAATGAAACTCAAAGTAAGATCGCCGAACATTTCGGAGTTTCTCAGGTACAGGTTTCCCGCATGGAAAAGCGGATTTTAAAACGAATGAGGGAGATCATAGGAAGGTGAGAATCGATAGAATTGGGATTGCATTTTACCTGTATTTGGGTGTATTATAAAGGTACGGGGATGCACCCGAAAGGATTATATCAAGGATTACATCGAGGAGGAATTTTAGTATGAAAATCAGTTTATTAGAGCCGATCGGGGTTTCACAGGCTGTATTGGATGAACTTTCACAGGGGTTAAAAGACAGGGGTCATGAATTTTGTTTTTATGATACAAAGACGACGGATGCAGAAGAACTGAAAAGACGTACGGCTGGCTGCGATATCGTGATGATCGCTAATAATCCGTATCCGGCAGAAGTTGTAGAATCTGCAGATGCTTTAAAGATGATTTCTGTAGCATTTACAGGAATCGACCACATTGGTGTGCAGGCCTGCAAAGATAAAGGTATTATGATCTGTAATGCCGCCGGATATTCCAATCAGACTGTGGCTGAATTAGTGATCGGTATGGCCATCGACGGTCTCAGAAACGTGGCAAAGGCCAACGATGTTGTACGTAAAGGCGGCACAAGCGCTGGTATTGGCGGCCGTGAAATCTGCGGACGTACCGTAGGTATCATTGGTCTTGGAAAGATCGGTATGGTTGCCGCAAAACTGTTCCTGGCTTTTGGAGCAAAGGTTATCGCTTATAATCGGAGCCAGTCTGAAGAAGCAAAGGCTCTTGGAATTGAATATAAGTCACTGGAAGAAGTGTTATCCGAAAGTGATATCGTATCTTTGAATATGCCTTTAAATGACAGCACACGGGGATTCATCAGCGAGGATAAGATCGCCCTTATGAAACCGGATACTGTATTTATCAACTGTGCCCGCGGACCGATCGTGGATAATGAAGCTCTTGCAAAGGCATTGAATGAAGATAAATTGGGATTTGCATGTCTGGACGTATTTGATATGGAACCTCCGATCCCGGAAGATTATCCGCTTCTTCATGCAAAGAATACACTGCTGACACCGCATCAGGCATTTATTTCCGAAGAATCTATGATTCGCCGTGCGAAGATTGTCTTTGATAATGTTTACGCATATCTTGACGGCGCACCGGTGAATGTGTGCAAATAGACCGCTTCAATAGAATAAGTTTTAACGAATACATCTTTTGAAAAACAAGCATTTTTTTCAAAAGATGTATTTTTTTGTGTCAGACAGGAATAATAAGGCTCAAAGGAGTGATGAAAATGCGCGAAACACGAGGTTTTAAAATTTTCATATGCCTGATATTAACAGCAGTTGTCCTGGTCCTCTGGGTATATATGTGGAATCATTGGACATCCAATGTAGGACAGACGACTTATAAGGATGCGGTATTTGTGGACAACGGAGACTGTGGCCCGGTGAATTTGAACGTTGTATATGATATCCGTGAGGAAGGAGCGGACAGCCTTTGGAGCATTTAAAAACAGATATCTATATTAAATTAGATGCTCACGTCCGGGTAAGTCAGAAAGACGTCCGGCTGGCAGATATGGCCAGCGTCTACTGTGCTGACGAAAAGATGAAGGGCCAGGCGGAAAATGTTCTGGTTTTTTCTTTTGATAAAGAAGATGGCGAGAAAGAAGTTATCTCTATTCTTTATATTTACGAGATGATCGATCAGGCGATGGGGAAGGATATCCGGCTTCATTCCATCGGAAAAAGCGATTGTCTGGTAGATTTGATCTCCGGAAAAAGACCCTCAAAATTTTTTGGGGGTTTGCAGGTCGCCTTTGTCAGCCTTGTGACTTTTTTTGGAGCAGCTTTCTCAATAATGACTTATAATGAGGATGCGGGTGTGGACGATGTGTTCAATACCATGTACCAAATGTTTATGGGAGCGGACAGCGGAAACGGTATATTGGAATTTACTTATTCTATAGGCATTGCCCTTGGAATTCTGGTATTCTTCAATCATTTTGAGAAGAAAGGACGCCGCAATCCTACAGCGATGGAAATCCAGATGGATAAATATGAGCAGGATATGGTGGATGCCTATGTTAAATCTTCCGACCGCCGGGGCAAATCACTGGATGTGGAGGAGTAGAAGATGAAAAATATTGGATTGGCTGTGATCGGAGTTTCTTCCGGATTTACGGTGGCAGCCGCACTGTTCGCATTGATTGCTACGATCGGTGTTTTGAGCCGTCTGGCCCAGGTGACGCATAGCGCCAGGCATATTCGATGGTACGAGGTCTGCTTTATGGCCGGAGGGATCATCGGAAATGTTCTTTATGTGTATCAGTGGACGATTCCTGTCGGTTTATCGGTAATGATGGGAGCTTTTGGTCTGTTTATCGGGATTTATGTCGGCTGCTTTATCGGAGCGCTGGCCGAAGTGGTGAACGTCTTTCCGATTTTGTTTCACCGATTGAGGATCCGGCAGGGGTTGAAAGCTTTCATATGGGCGATAGCTCTTGGAAAGGCTGTCGGCGGTATTATAGATTTCTTTGTGTAAGGAGGAGATTTGAGTGGAGAAAAAAGAATATCAGAAGTACGTGGAAAATGTGACCCCGAAAGTTAACGGCTGGCTGTCATTTTGCAAAGCCTTTGTTAGCGGCGGGATTATCTGTGTTATTGGCCAGTGTCTGTGTGTCTGGTTTAAATCCCAGGGAATGATGCACACTCTGGCCAATAATTATACAACACTTATTTTGATCTTAGCCAGTGTTCTTTTGACGGGTTTTAATCTGGTCGGGCCAATAACAAAGTTTGCCGGGGCCGGATATTTGGTGCCGATTACTGGTTTTGCCAATTCAGTGGCTTCCTGCGCCATTGAATTTAAGCGAGAAGGCCAGGTCTTTGGTATCGGCAGCCAGATATTTAATATTGCAGGACCGGTCATTTTATATGGTATTGTGACGAGCTGGTTTTTTGGGATGATCTATTGGATCCTAACGAGTATAGGGTTTGTCTGAAAGAGATATTTGAGGATGTGCATTGATATGGGACAGGAGGCATATTTATGGCAAAGAAAAGACAGGGAAGGTATACGGTGATTTTTGAAAAGCCGCCGCTTATCCGCAGCTATGCGGCGGTTGTCGGACAAAAAGAAGCAGAAGGACCGTTGGGCGGTTATTTTGATACTGTGTGTGAGGATCCGATGATGGGACGGGACAGCTGGGAAGAAGCTGAAGGGGAACTCCAGTATACAGCCGTCTCAAAAGCGCTGGATAAGGCGTTTTTGCGGCCGGAGGATGTGGAATACATTTTCGCCGGAGATTTATTGGGGCAGACGATTGCCAGTTCCTTTGGTCTGATGGAACTCCAGATTCCCCATTTCGGACTTTACGGAGCCTGTTCAACCATGGGAGAATCTTTAAGTCTGGCATCTATGGCTATTGACGGCGGCTTTGCAGACCGGGTAGCGGCGGTTACATCCAGTCACTTTGCCAGTGCGGAAAAACAGTTTCGATTTCCTCTTGGCTATGGGAATCAAAGGTCGTTGGCGGCTACATGGACGGTGACGGGCAGCGGCGCGGTTATTCTGGAAAATTCAAAAGAATGTTCGGAGCAGGCGGCGGAAAAGTGTGTGCGTATCGCTGCTGTTACGACAGGAAAGATCATTGATTATGGCATTAAGGATTCTCAGAATATGGGGGCCTGTATGGCGCCGGCGGCCGCCTTTGTCATTTCCAGTCATTTGAAGGATATGGGACGCAAAGCAGAGGACTACGACCGGATCATTACAGGGGATTTGGGGACCATTGGTCAAAAGATTTTATTTGAGCTGATGCGGGAAGAAGGTTTTGAAATCGAGGGCAGTCATATGGACTGCGGTATAGAGATCTTTGATCATGAAACTCAGGATACTCATGCGGGCGGCAGCGGCTGCGGATGTTCGGCGGTCACATTGTGCAGCTACATCATGAATCAGATGGAAACCGGAAAATGGAAGCGCGTGCTTTTTGTGCCGACAGGGGCGCTTTTGTCAAAAATCAGTTTCAATGAGGGACTGAGTATTCCGGGAATTGCCCATGGCGTAGTGCTTGAAAAGGCGTGATGGTTGGTCTATAATAGATACATCAGGATAAAATGTTGAAGGAGCGATGACGATGAAATTCCATTTTGCCGAGCGTCTTGACAGCTTTGAGGCGGGAATATTTGCCATTTTAAATGAAAAGAAAGAAGAACTTCTGCGTCAGGGAAGAGAAGTTTATAATCTGTCCGTGGGAACGCCGGACTTTAAACCGGCTCCCCACGTGATGGAGGCTTTTTGTAAAGCCTGCGAGGATCCGGAAAACTATAAGTATTCTCTGGTGGATATGCCGGAACTTTTAGATGCGGTGGCCGGACATTATGAACGGCGATATGGTGTACATATTGAACATGATGAAATCATGTCGATCAATGGTTCTCAGGAGGGGATTGCCCATATTGCCATGGCGCTGTGTGATGCGGGGGATATCGTGCTTGTGCCGAATCCGGGGTATCCGATCTTTTCGGTCGGTCCATTTCTGTGCGGGGCAAAGACGGTGACCTACGATCTGCATCCGGACAATCACTTCATGCCGGATTTTGACAGTATTCCAGAGGATGTGGCAAAGAAAGCGAAATTTATCATTGTTTCTTATCCGCTGAATCCAGTCTGTGTGACGGCCAATGATACGATGTACGAAGAACTTATCCGCTTTGCGGAGAAATATGAGATCATTGTACTGCATGATAATGCTTACTCGGATATCATTTACGGAGGAAGAAAGGGCGGTTCCTTCTTAGCCTATGAAGGGGCGAAGGATGTCGGCGTGGAATTTTATTCTCTGTCAAAATCCTATAATCTGACCGGAGCCCGGATTTCCTTTGTCGTAGGGAATAAAGAGATTGTCAATAAGTTTAAGACGGTTCGTTCTCAGATTGATTACGGTGTATTCAAACCGGTACAGTATGGCGCCGTTGCCGCTTTAAATGGTCCGCAGGACGCAGTTCTGGCCCAATGTGAGGAATATGAGCGTCGAAATCATGCGCTTTGCGGAGGATTACGCAGTATCGGCTGGAATGTTCCGGACAGCGAGGGGACCATGTTTGCATGGGCTCCGATTCCTGAAGGATATGAATCCTCGGATCAGTTTTGTATGGAACTGGCGGAAAAGGCCGGAGTACTCTGTACACCGGGAAGCAGTTTCGGTAGCCTTGGTGAAGGTTATGTTCGTTTTGCTCTGGTGCGGGATGTCCCGACAATGGAAAAGATCGTACGGATTATCGATGAAAGCGGAATTATAAAATAATCTCAGCGGCATGCCTGTTCTTTTTCAGAAAATATTTCTGGACTGGGGCAGGCGTTTTTATTGTACATGAAGTTCAAGGCGGGCCCATCGTTCTTTTTGAACACAGTCCGCCTGAGTATATTACAGCGGATTCTGCGCATACTTTCCATAAAAGCCCGCAGCTCAGACTGCGGGATGGAAAGGAAGATTAAAATGATGTTTGTCAAAGCATTTCTCGTGGGCGGTTTGATCTGCGGGCTGGTTCAGATTTTGATGGACCGGACGAAATTGCTTCCGGGAAGAATCATGGTATTGCTTGTTTGTCTGGGTATCACTGCTGGTGTGTTGGGTATTTATAAGCCGCTGGTGGATTTTGCCGGAGCGGGAGCTACTGTGCCTCTTTGCGGATTTGGTTATACCCTGTGGGAAGGCGTTCGAAACGCTATTAATGAAGAAGGATTTATCGGCGTATTTAAAGGTGGATTTAATGCTTCTTCAATAGGGATCAGTGCTTCGCTTCTGATATCTTATCTGGCGTCCCTGATTTTTAACCCGAAGATGAAAAAATAAAGTATCAAAAAAAGACCTGAATTTTTTTAAAATTCAGGCCTTTTACTTTAATTATCAGCCTACCGGCGTTGGAGCGGTAGGATCGGTTGGCGTCACCGACGGTTCGGTGGCCGGCGGCGTTGTATTCGGCTCCGAAGAGGAAGTTGTTTCACTTTCTTCTGTTTCGGTTTCCGGTTCGCATCTGCATGTATATGTTGGAATCTCTGATGAAGAACTATACTCTCTGTACGTTGTGCTTGGAGAATTCGGACCAGCAAGTCCGCCGCAGACATTACAGATCGTTGCACCGACATGGTCGTTACAGTAGCCGCTTGGCAGAGAATTCAGATCAAAGTATTCAGTGATCGGTGTACATACGGAAGTACCTACAAGCTTACCGGATTTGGAGCAGACTGTTCGTGTGCCTACGGAATCCGGAACAGTAAAGGATGTCGGTTCATAGCCGCATTCTGCATTAATACGGCGCATGATCTTCGCCCATAAAAGTTCATGTTCTGTTTCGTTTAACTGGCCTTCCATGGAGTAGCTCTGGTCGTAACCGAGCCAGATACCGGCGGTCAGATATGGGGTATAACCCACAAACCAAAGGTCCTTACTGTCACTGGTCGTACCGGTTTTACCGGCGATATCCATGCCGTCATAGGTCTGACAGGAAGTACCTGTTCCCTGAGTTACAACATCCTGCATGGCACTGGTCAGCAAGTAAGCTGTAGACTCTTTAATCACCTGTTCGCCTTCCGGAGTCGTGTTGTCGAGAAGGACGTTGCCGTCTCTGTCAACGACTTTGGAATAAAATACTGGACGGACATATTTGCCGCCATTGGCAATAGCGGCGTAAGCTCCGGTCATTTCCAGGTTGGTTACACCATAAGTTAAACCACCGAGGGCGAAGGATTCTACATAGTCACTGTCGGTTAAAGTGGTAATACCAAGTTTACGGCAATAGTCAATGGCCAGTTCCGGCGTAACGTCTTCTACGAAGAATTTGGTCGTTACAACGTTCATGGACTGGGTAATGGCTTTACGCACGGTTGTCAGTCCCCAGTAACCGGAATACCAGTTGCTTGGAGTATAACCGGATGGCGTTGTGTACGGCGCATCATTTTTTGTACTTGCCAGTGTCAGTCCGGCCGCATCAAGCCCCGGAAGATAACATCCGAGAACTTTGAAACAGGAACCAGGCTGACGGGTAGACTGGGTTTCACGGCTGAAGGATAAACTTTCCTTCTTTTCATTTCGTCCTCCGGCAATGGCTTTGACCTCGCCGGTCCTCTGATCCATCAATACAAAGGAGGACTGGAGGGCGTATGGCTGGTCGAAGGTTTCCGCAAGGGTATTTTCAGCGGTAATGCCCAAAGCTTCTTTATAATGATTGATATCACTCCAGGCCTGGTCCTCACTATCGTAAATCAGACGGAAGCTGGAGTCTTCGTTGTTCCAGTACCAGTACTGCATAGTTATCTGGTCATAGTTGTCGACGCTTCCGTCTTCTTTCTGAACGGTGCAGCGCCAGTTCAGGCCAAGAGCATTGTGATAGCCAAAGTTGGAATCATCATGATATTCTTCATCAACGATATTCTGCATCTGGTTATCCTGAGCCAGATATACTTTCAGTCCTCCGCCGTAAAGCTTGTTGATGGCCTGATCTTCTGTATAGCCAAGCTGATCCTGGAGGTCCTGAAGTACCTGACGGATCGCAGCATCTTCATAATAAGTGAAGATCGTTTTTTCTTCATTCTGTTCTTCGGCATGGGCTGCGATACGGGTGTAAACGTCGTCAGCCATCGCCTCGTCATATTCTTCCTGGGTCAGATAGCCCTCCTCAAGCATATTCTCCAGGGTTTTATCCCGGCGCTCTTTATTATTTTCCGGATAATAAATCGGGTCATACCAGGTCGGGCTTTTGGCGATACCGGCCAGAACAGCCGCCTCGGAAGCATTGACTTCGGAACAGGATTTGCCGAAATATCTCTGGGAAGCAGCTTCAACGCCATAGGTGGAAGCGCCCAGATTGATGGTATTTAAATAAGCTTCCAGAATCTGGTCCTTGGTCATGGTTTTTTCAAGTTCAAGGGCGAGATACTGTTCCTGAAATTTACGTTTAAATTTTAAGAGAAGCGATGATTCATCACCGCCGCCGAAAACATTGATCTTCAGAAGCTGCTGAGTGATCGTACTGGCGCCTTCGGAAAAGTCGCCGGAGGTAATACCGACAACGAAGGCCCGGACGATACCTTTCGGGTCAATACCGTTATGCTCTCTGAAACGTGCGTCTTCCAGAGCGATAAAGGCATTTTGGAGAACTTCCGGTATCTCATCGATACCGACCTGGATCCGGTTGGTTTCCGGCTGATAAAGCTGGGTCAGCAGGTTGCCGTCCCTGTCATAGATAAAGGACTTATAACCTTCGGGAATAACATCTTCCACGCTGATCTGAGGGGCGCTGTCCAAAACACCTCTCAAGCCTCCGACGGCTGCGGCGACACCCATGACACCAATAGCAATTAAGGCGAAAATAAATATGCGGAATATATTAAAACTGACTTTGTGCTTAGCTTTAGGGATATCAGAACGTACGTGTTTTTCTTTTTTATGCGTTCCGTGTTTACTGTAGTCCATAAAATTATAGCCTCCTTTACAAATGTACATTATAACAAAGATATGCAGTGAAAGCAAAGAAAATTTTGAATTATCGCCGATTTAATGGTACACTGTCTAATATATCATATAAACGTGAAATAAATGTGAAAGGATATCACAGAATGAATGGAATAAAAATTGTTTATCGGGGCGGTGAAGGCGAGATCGTTGAAAAAAAATCCCGTTTTATAGCAACAGTATGCCCGGTTGATTCAGAAGAAGACGCGGTCAGGTTTATAGAAAAGATAAAAAAGAAATATTGGGATGCCCGGCATAATTGTCATGCCTTTGTGATTGGAGAGAGAAATGAGATTTCCAGATGCAGTGATGACGGCGAACCGTCAGGAACGGCTGGGAAACCCATGCTGGATGTACTCCTTGGAGCAGGGCTTCATAATGTCTGTGTTGTCGTTACACGGTATTTTGGCGGGACTCTTTTAGGGACAGGTGGCCTTGTGCGGGCTTATAGCCAGGCTGTTCAGGAAGGGCTTGCAAACAGTCTGATCGTAGAGAAAATTATGAGCTGTCGAATGAAAATTTATACGGATTATAACGGAATTGGAAAAATTCAGTATATTCTTGGAAAGAGTCGGGCGATTACTGTAAATACGGAATATACGGAACGCGTCGTTATAGAAATATTGATAGAAAATGGGTACGCTGACCAGCTTTGCAAAGAGATCGTGGAGGCAACCAGCGGAAAAGCCGGAGTAGAAAAGATCGGAGAATGTTATTGCGCCGCGGCCGATGGAGAGGTTATTGTATTTTGAGTGCATTTTTATGCGAAAATACTTGCATTTTACAGACCATTCATTGTATACTGTAGAATGTTAAATATTTAGATATCATTATATCAGGAGGAGAGAAACAATGAAAAAAATGGTAAGTTTAGCATGTGTGATGGCTCTGGCCGTATCCATGATGGCTGGCTGCAGCTCCAAAAGTGAAGAGACAAAAGCAGCAGAAACAACTGCCGATACAGTAGCAGAAACAACCGCAGAGACAGCAGGCGAAAGCGCCGCAGCCGGAGATTCCGGTAAATTGATCATGGCTACAGAGGCAGGTTTTGCTCCATATGAGTATACAGAAGATGGAGAGACAGTGATCGGCGTGGATGTGGATATCGCCAATGAAATCGCAAAAGCTATGGGTAAAGAACTGGAAATCCAGAATATGACTTTCGACGGCGCATTACTGGCTGTACAGCAGGGCGTTGTTGATTTTGCAGCAGCAGGTATCTCTGTAACACCGGACCGTCAGGAAGAGATGGATTTCACTATTGAATATGCAACTTCCAAACAGGTAGTTGTTGTGAAAAAGGATGCCGGAAAGATCGGCTCTGTAGAAGATGTAAAAGAAGGAACTGTTGTCGGTGTTCAGATGGGAACAACAGGCGATTTTTATTGCACAGACGATCTGGGATGTGAAGTAAAACAGTTCAGCAAATATGCGGAAGCAGCTCTGGAACTTAAAAATGATAAGTTAGACTGCATCGTTATGGATTCTCTGCCGGCTGAA